>CAIUUR010000377.1 GCA_903902345.1 uncultured Geobacteraceae bacterium
GTGGAGGTGCCATTGTCGAGCGGTGGCGGTGACAGACCCCAGCAAGGTGACCCCGGAGCCGCAAGGGTGGCGGGAGATTGATCCCAAGACGGATACCCAGGTGGGGATCGATAAGGGGTGGGATTATAATGTGGGGGAGGCTTGGCGAGGCCGAACGCCTGATGCAAAAGGTGATTCATGGGAACCGCTGCCCTACCCAACTCAGCCGAAAGATAAACCGTTGCCTCTTGACCTTCCGGGAAGATCTCCGGGACCTCCCGTCAAGGATAAGCAAGAGATGGTGGCGGCGGTGAAAAGTGCTCTTTCCGGAGATGAGGTCTTTGTCAGTTTTGACAAGAAAGATATTCGGATGGATGTCTACATGAACGCCGAGTGGATCGGCAATCATCTGGAACTGGATCGCGCTCCGTTTGTGCCGTTTTTGCGGGATATCATTACCGACCCGGCCGAGATTTACCTGTTGTTTGAAAAGAATGTCAGGACAGGTCGAGTTAGATTGTCGGTTAACTTTATCAAGGGGATAGATATCGGGAAGGGTAAGACGGGTTTTCTGGTATCACGGGTGAATGACGGATATCCCCAAGGTTGGACGTTTATCCCCACCAGGGTCAAGGGTATTGATAAGTTCCGCAAGGGAAAACTACTGTATGAACGTTGAAAGACGCGAGGTTTTTTTCCCGCGTCTTTCTCTCGCAATCGCACGGTCGCGAAGGGCTTACCGTCAAGCTTATCGGGGAACCTCCCAAACATGACGGCTGTGAAGATAGTAGCATAAACTTACTAAAAATGTCGCACGAAAAAACGAAACACAGGAGGTAGTCATAATGTCCTGCCAGCCGCCAACACTGCTAAAATTTGTCAGTAACGGGAGAATTTCGGGAACCAGGGTTTACGACGCAGCAACTGGTGTTGAAATACTTGGAGTCAAAAAGATCAGTTTCGAGGCGGACGCGGAAACCGGGATCATCCGTGCCTGCATGGAACTTGTTGACTTCACCTGGCAGTTTCTTGCGGAAGAGAGCGAAGCTCCACAGGAATGTCACACCTGTCCACATCTCCCGAACAGAGACACGGACCACACATTGTGCCTTGTCGATGCTGACTCTCCGGATGGCGGCAATAGAGTCGATTCTCTATAAAAGGTTTTGCCTGGTGGCGCGTGCCGGTAATGATCTTGCTGTGGGTAACGACACGCAGGGCATCGTAATAGGAGCACAAAGATTCCATCTTCTCTTCCTCTCTTCGGTAATAGGGTTTGATTGGCGTCGGCCACTATACCAGAGAGGGGAAGAGATAAGCAATCACCCGGAGGGCAGATGGATATCACCGTCACTATTGATGATCACGAAGTCCGCGCGGCCCTGGAGGCGGTGGCGGAGCGGGTGAATAACCTGGCGCCGCTGTTTCATGAAATCGGCCAGTACTATGAAGGGCGGGTGTTGGAGAACTTCGCCAAGGAGAGCGACCCGGCGGGGAATAAGTGGGCTCCGCTCTCTGCGGTAACGCTGATGAATCGGTTGGGGCTGCAAAAGGGTTTCAAAAAGAGCGGTGCGCTTTCGGCCAAGGGGAAGAAGATTATCACCACCAAGGCGCTCCTCTTTCAGAGTGGAGATCTGCGGGCATCGATTCATAACCAACCGACAGCCACCAGCGTCATTATCGGGACCGGCGCCAGGAACAACGTTCCCAAGTACGCCGGGGTGCATCAGTTCGGCACCAACATTGCCGGTCGGGGGAGGAAGACAACAATCCCCGCCCGCCCCTA
>CAIUUR010000378.1 GCA_903902345.1 uncultured Geobacteraceae bacterium
GGTTAAACAGCTCCAGCGCCTCTATGAGCTGGCAATCTTCCATGACTTTCCGGTTCGTTCCCATGCTGTAGCCGTCGTTAGTAACCTTGTAAAACCAGACATTCGTGGTTGGCGCCCCTTTTTCGAAATAGAGAATAGAGGTCTTCGGACCTTGCCCTCCCTTGCTGACGAACACCCCTTGCGGCAGGCTGATGATGGCCTTCAGGTTAGCCTCGTCAAGGAGTGACCGACGGAGGGCGCGAGCGCTGTTCTGATCCCAGGTCATGAAACCTTCGGAGACGATGACTGCGCATCTCCCCTGTTTCCGCAACGTCTCCAGCATCAGTTTCACGAAAAGGATCGTGGTCTCGGATTCCTTGGGATATTCACTCCAAACGTCGGGGTATGCCTCCTGATCCCGCTCCGCGCCGAAAGGAGGATTAGCCAGAATGACGGACTTGCTCTCCGGCATGAAATCCTTGGTGTACCGGGCCAGGGAATCACCCTGGAGGATGTTGGACGGATTGAGGCCGCGAATATAAAAGTTGATGGCGGCCATTTTCCGGATCATTCCAAGATATTCGATTCCCATGACGCCGTTGCGATAAAAATCGGTGGAAACTTCCAGACTCGGCATCGGAACGTTCTTCGCGGCACAGTGCGTCCGGAACCATGCCGACAGCTCCGGATGTGCCTTGGGTCCCGGCCAACTCCCACCTTTGGCGACCCCTTCCATGACGTACTCAAAGGCGTCGAAGAGAAACCCGCCGGTGCCGCAGGCCGGGTCGAAGATCAGATCGTCAAAACCGGGCTGGACCAGCCCCACCATGAACTGGCGGATATGGTCCGGAGTCCGATAGAGGCCGATATCCTTGGTTCCGCCGGTCTCGGAGAGGGCCGATTCGATGGCATCACCCAGGAGGTCGGTCTTCATCAAGCGTTCTTCGTCAAGCTCGCCGACAAGACTGATAATCTCCTGAAGATTGCCGCTGTTGACATTATTGGAAAAATTGGAGTTGCTGAAGACCTCTTCGATGAGCACCAGCTGGTCCAGCACCTTGAGTGAGGGGTTGCCGGTAATTACCTTGCGGACTTCGGAGAGAATTCGAGCGTAAAACGGGAACATCTGCTTGTTGAGGATCGCCAGGATTTCATCGTTGGGCGCCGAAAGGAGAGAGGAGAAGAGTAGGGTTTCACTGCTGTCGCGAAACAGGGGGCGGATGTCGGCGAATTCGGGGTCATGCTTCAACTTTGCCTCGAAAATCCGGAGCAACAGAAGCTCGATGATATACTCCACCCGTTGCACCGGAGTCCCAGCGGGACGGAGCTTGTTATGGAGTTTTTTCAGAGTGTTGTTGGTGCTGTTGTCGGCGTAATGAACGGTGGAACGAGCCATGAAAACCTCAAGTATCAACTGCGCAGCAGTGAAATGAATTATTGCAGAGCATGCTACCATTTACCATTGTCTCTGTCCAACAACTGTTCTTCATTTGCGTGATAAGTTTTCACCCGCCTTGGTGAACCTCGGGATAACCGGCATGATTCCCTTGACACGCTCTGCTGAAAGGAAGTAGCTTATGACCCTGTAATCTGGAAGAAACAGAGGAATGGTTCCACGGGCCAGGTCGGCCGCAGCCGGGGTGGAGGCTAACGTATGAAAACCACGTCATCGCGAAAACTGATCACGTTTGACTGGGCCATGAAGCGTCTTCTCAGGAGCAAGGCAAACTTCGAAATTCTTGAGGGGTTCCTCAGCGAACTGCTCAAGGAAGATATCGTTATTCTGGAATTACTGGAGAGCGAGAGCAATAAAGAGAGCGCCGGTGATAAGTTCAACCGGGTCGATCTGAAGGTGAGAAGTAGCCGCGGAGAGATAATCATCATTGAAGTTCAGTATGAACGAGAATATGACTACCTGCAGCGAATGCTCTACGGCGCCTCCCGGGCCATAACGGAACATCAAAGGGAAGGTGAACCGTTTTCCACGTTGGTGAAAGTCATCTCCGTAAACATTCTCTATTTCGATCTGGGGCATGGTAGCGACTACATCTATCGCGGTTTCACCAGTTTTACCGGCATTCACGATAACGACCGCCTCCAACTCAGCAGCAGACAGCAAAAACTCTACGGTAAGGAGCAGATTCATCACCTGTTTCCGGAATATTACCTGCTCAGGATTAATAATTTTAACGATATCGCCGTAACTCCCCTTGACGAATGGATCTACTTTCTCAAAAATGAAGAGATCAAGGATGAATTCAAGGCGAAAGGGTTACAGCAGGCGAAAAAGACAC
>CAIUUR010000379.1 GCA_903902345.1 uncultured Geobacteraceae bacterium
CCGCCGATGAAGGTCGCGCCCAGACCGTCGTTGCGGGCCCGGGTCGCTCCCTTTGTGCACTGAACCTGGGCGTAGCGCCCCAGGAGCGGGAAGAGGAGCAGCGCCGCATTTTTCTGTGAATCGGGCACCGCCAGGAGCGCCTGATATTTGAGCAGGAGAAAGAACACCAATGCCGCCGCCCCCACCGGGCCGCAGCGGGGATCCTTCATAACCGCCAGAAATCGTTCCCGTCCCCCCCGAGCGGCCAGCCCGTCAAAAACGTCGGCGACTCCGTCCAGGTGCAGCGCCCCGGTGAGCCCGGCCAGGAGCGCGAGAAGGAGGAGGTCCGTCACCGAACGGGGAAGAAGGGGGGCCAGAAGGAAATTCATCCCCACCAGGAGGGCCCCCAGCGTCAAACCCACGGCAGGGAAGAGCGTCATGGAACGCCCAAGGTCCCGCTCCTCGCACCGGACGGTGAAAGGAAGCGGGATAATGGTCAGGAACTGGAGGGCGATGATGTAGAGGCGCATGATAAAGACGGTGACTGGTTACTGGTGACTGGTGACTGGGAGAAACGGTGACTGGTTACTGGTGACTGGTGACTGGGAGAAACGGTGACTGGTTACTGGTTACTGGTGACTGGGAGAAACGGTGGATGGGAGATGACGGCGCCTGGTTGAAAACGTGGACTCAAGAAGGAGCCGGAGACCGTTTCCGGTCCCCGCGTCACCAGCTACGAGACATCGCCTCTAGTCACCAGTCACCAGTCACTAGTCACCGCTTTTAGCCACTCCCGCCTCGGCAAAGGTCGCCATCTCGTTAAGAATCTTCACCCCCGCCTCGATGAGTCCCATGGCCAGCGCCGCGCCGGTTCCTTCGCCCAGACGCATTTGGAGGTTGAGCATCGGCTCCGCCCCCATCCGCTCCAGCATGAAGCGGTGGCCGATCTCCACCGACTCGTGGGCCGCGAAGAGGTAATCCTTCACGTCGGGGTGCATCTCCGAGGCGATGAGCGCCCCGGCGGTGGAGATGAAGCCGTCCACGACCACCGGCAGCCGGTTGGCGGCGCAGCCGATGACGAACCCGGCGATGCCGGCAATTTCCAGTCCCCCTACCTTGGCAAGAACATCCAGCGGATCCTCCGGATTGGGCTTGTTCACCTTCAGCCCCTCATGGATGACCCGGATCTTGTTTTCCAGGGTTGCGTCATTGATCCCCGTGCCCCGATGGGTCACATCGCTCACCGAGCGCCCCGAAAGGGCCGCGATGATGGCCGATGAGGGGGTAGTGTTGCCGATTCCCATCTCGCCGGTCCCCACCAAGTTGAAACCTTCCTTGGCCGCCTCGTTGGCCAGGTTGATCCCCACCTCCAGGGCGGCTATTGCTTCCTCCCTGCTCATGGCGGCTCCCTTGGCGAAGTTTTTCGTCCCCCGGGCGATCTTGGCGATGATGAGGCCGGGGGCCGGGTCGAAGTCATAATCGACCCCCATATCCACCACGCGGACCTCTGCTCCGGCGTGGCGGGCCAGGACGTTCACACCCGCGCCTCCCCGGAGAAAGTTCAGGACCATCTGCGGGGTAACCTCCTTGGGAAAAGCGGAGACCCCCTCTTCCACGACGCCATGGTCGCCGGCAAAGGTGAAGATTGCCTTCTTCTGTATGGATGGATTGGTGACTCCAGTCATGGCTACGTAGCGGCGGGCAAACTCCTCCAGCCGTCCCAGGGAGCCGGGGGGCTTGGTCTTGTTGTCCAGACGGAGCTGTGTTTCGTCCTGTAGTTTCCCGTCAAGGGATTGGATGCGGGCCAGGGTGTCGTTCAACAGGGTCATGGGGATGCTCCTTATAGTTCTCAGTGTTTTCAGTGTCCTCAGTGGATCATTTAAGTTTCATCGGTATGCCGCTGACTACCAGATGCACCTCATCCGCCGTTGCGGCCAGGAGTTCGTTTGCTTCACCTGCCAGGTCCCGGAAGGTACGGGCCAGACGGTTCTCCGGGACGATTCCCATTCCCACCTCATTGGTGACCAGGATCAGGGGGGTGTTGAGCCTTGGCGCGGCATCGGCAAACTCCCGCACCGTTGCCAAGACCCGTGACGGGTCGTCGTACCCCAGGAGGAGGTTGGTTAGCCAGAGGGTGATGCAGTCCAC
>CAIUUR010000380.1 GCA_903902345.1 uncultured Geobacteraceae bacterium
CCAAGAAGATCAGCTAGTTAAGTTCGACAAGATTTCCACCAATCAGGTGATGATCCTCTACCGGCATATGATTCATATCTTTATGATTTACCGAGTTCTTCTCTGCGAACTCTGCGAGAGACAGCTTTTTTTGGGTTAATTGAGTAGTTGACTCAAGATTTAGCCATGCTTTATCTCTGTGCTCTTCGTGACTCTGTGGTGAATCGTTTTTTTGGAGTCGAGCTGTCCTCTATTTTTCAGCCACCTTGATCCGGGAGTTATCCACAATCTTATCCAGCGGCTTGAGGACGATTTTATCCCCAGCCTTGACCCCCGATATCACCTCCTGCAACTCGCCGAGTTTGCTCCCCAGGCGTATGGTCGTCTGAACAGCCTTCTCCCCTGCCACTTTGAAGACCACCGAACCGCCATTGCGCGTGGAGATCGCCGCCGGGTTCAGTGCCGTCCGGGGTCTCTGCTCAGCAGGTGTGACCGGCCGTTCGAGGAACGCCACCTTGGCGCTCATCTCGGGGAGGATACGGCGATCTTTATCCACAAACCTGACCTTAACCATGACGGTGGCCTTGCTTCGATCCGCGGTGGGAACAATGGTGTGCACCACCCCGCGGAACCGGATTTCAGAAAAGGCATCCAGAAGGATCTCGCAGGGATGGCCGACCTGTACTTTTTCCAGATTGGCCTCGGAAACGTCGGTTTCCACCATGAGAGAATCCATATCAGCCAGAGTGACCACAGCTGCCTTGGCATTGGCTGCAGCTCCCAGCGGAGTTACGATATCACCCACGTCGGCGTTCTTGGTAAGCACAACCCCGTCGAAGGGGGCGCGAATCAGGGTATACTCCAGAGCTACCTCCCCCCCCCTGAGCGCCGCTTCTGCCCCCTTGATGGCTGATGTCGCCCCTGATACGGCCGCCTGAGCACGACGGTAGCGGGCCTCAGCCACGTCGAAATCGGCTCTGGCCGTTATCCCCTGCCCCAACAGATCTTTTTGGCGGCCGTAGTTCAGAGTGGCATCCTGAAGCTCGCTCTTCGCTTCATCCAGGGTAAAACGGGACGTGACCAGTGCTGCAGCCGCCTGATCACGGACAGCCAGGGCGTCTCTATTTTCCAGACGGGCAAGGATATCCCCGTTCCTGACCCTGCTCCCCTCTTCCACCCCCAGCCACTCCAGACGCCCGGTGGCCTTGGAAGCCACGGCCGCCTTGCGCTGAGCCACCACATAACCACTGGCATTGAGCAGCGTAAACGTCTGGGAGGGATAAATGAGGGAAACCGTGGCACACTCCACTTCCACTGTCGGAGCAAAGATACCACGGAAGAAAAGAACCGCCACCACGACGACGGCGGAAACCACGGAGAAAGCAATGACCAGTTTCTTCCAGGCGGGGCGCTTGCCGGAACGTTGCTTGTCTATTTTGAGCCTGCTGAGTTCTTCCTGAGCCATGCAGAGACCTCGATCTTGATTCAATCAGTAATCTATCCCCTTCTGAGGTTCAATCTCCTGCCGGTATGCGTGCTTTATCTCCATTACCTCGGAGACCGTATGAGCACGGTCAATGACCTCGGGATGGGCGTCACGACCGGTGAGCACGAGATGGAGAGCCGACGGTTTGAGCTCCATGATTTCCAACACCTGGGGGAGGTCGATGAGCCGGAGCTTCAGGGAATTGTTGACCTCATCAAGAATCAGGATATCAAAAGCGCCGCAAAGGAGCTTCTCCTTGGCGAGGACAATGGCATCCTGGGCATTGCGTCGATGCTCGGCGTGGGAATAGGGATTCCCCTGGATGCCGCAAAACCCCTTCCCCGTCAGGTGGTGTTCCACTCCGGGGAGAAACTTCAACCCGTCGTACTCGCCGGCGTAGAGGTCTCCTTTCATGAAGGAGATAACGCAGACCCTCAGACCATGCCCAACAGCCCTGACCACCATCCCCAGTGCGGAAGAGGTCTTCCCTTTGCCATTTCCGGTGATGACCACCATCAAACCCGTCTGTTGCTTCGGTTCCAGATAATCCATAAACACCCCTTCCTCAAACTCTCACTGACAGTATGGCAACTGATGATGATCCGGTCTGTAGCGGACAAAATTTTTCAGGAGATTTCATCGTCCGTCCCGACCCATTCACGAAGGAGTTCCGAAATATAGTGAATCTCCCGACCGACGCTGAGCCGTATCCCCATGTCGGCGGCCCGCTGCCGGTGGGAATCCAGGAGAGGTTGGTAACTCACAAAGAGAACCTGGGCATCCTTTCCTCCCAGTTGCTGCCGAACCCCGTCCAGCTTGTAGAGGGCGTCGGCGCCGGGAGCATCCGGGTTCAGGGTACACTGGAACCGCTTGGCCTTGCATTCGATGATATGGAGTCGATTTCTGGCAAGAAACACCACGTCCAGCTCGTTTTTGATCGCCGTTGCGTCGTTGAGTCGAACATACTCCAACCCCCGTGCCATTTCCTGAATGAGAGGAGATTCAGCCTGAAAGCGCTCCAGTTGCGAAGCGACATGATCCTCCAACCAGCCACCGTTCACATAACGGCGCGACGCCTCATCGGGAAATCTGAGTCGGTCCCCAAAACGTTCCACGAGGTTGAAGGAGGCAAAGCGGTCAATGAGCCCCTGCAGGTCGCCCCACTTCTGATAGCCGCTGTCCAGGGGGAGAGTGCAGCGATCGCCATCCACATGATAGGCAAACCAGTTGAGACTTGCCATCGGTTTGGCCAGTCGCTCCACCCCTCCTATCAGTTCACGCGTCAGTGCGCGCAACCCCCTGGGCATAACCAGGTCGATGGGATCCTCCCGGATCGCCGCACCGTGGGCCCGGAGAAAATCCACCAGAGAGATCTTCCCTGACAGTGGAGAACGGAGCCCCTCGTCGGGATGAATCCAGACCACGGAGTCCCGATTGGGGTGTAGATAGAATACGGGGCGTTCGGCACTGCGAAATGCCTCGAAGGCGCCGATTCCCATCGCGCCGAAAGCCCCGGAGATATTAAGCGCCACATCGTTGGGACCACGCCCCAGGAAGATGGCTCGAACCTGGTCCCTCACCGCAGATACGCTCCAGGGGTCGCGCAGCAGCTTCAGATGCACCGTGATCCCTTCCGGGCGGAGAATCGACTCCAGCCACCGAGCTTGGGGTTCATGATCGGGGCTGGCAAGCAGATAGACATCCGATGGACGTAACAGGGGGTCAAGAGCGGGGAGAGCGGCGTCTATGGAAACGTCGTGCACCAGGCAGATGTGACTTCGACAACGCATGGGACGGCGACTCCTTTCAAAGGGAAGAGTTTACAAACAGTATTCTTATGAGACAAGCGACGGTCTTTGTCAAGAAATCCGTGATTTTTTCCGCCACATACCCAGTATCCAGGAATCATTTTTCATCCGTTGTATTTTTTTCACTGCTGCGTTAAGATGAGCAGTATTGTGGACCATTGCGCATTTTTGACATCTAGTTTAATTAGGGGACTGAAGGAGAAAACCATGCTGGCAGTAAAGATAAACGATCCGTCAATAAGTAAACACCTCGCAAAACAATCCCGTCTTCTTGGCAAGAGCCGATAGGCGATAGTTCGCGATATCCTCCATAAACAAGCCGAAGATGCGGAAGATTACGCTGCGGCAGTTGCAGCCATGAATGATCCGACGCCATCAGCGCCCATCAAGGAACTCTGGGGGAAGCTTGGTCTGGAGGATTGAGACAAAACCGGCCGCCGACAAGGTATTATTCTCCCTGGATAAGCCGGTTCAGCGCCGTATCAAGAAATTTATCGTTGAGCGATTGTCACCGCTGGAAAATCCTCGATCCATCGGTGAACCACTCACCGGCCCACTGGGTGAATACTGGAAGTATCGCGTTGGAGACTACCGTCTCATCTGTGACATTCAGGACCCTTGAGCTACCGGGGTGAATCGGACAATTCCCCGGACGGGACTTGAACCCGCTAGATATTCAACTGTTACTGCGTACGGACGTATATAAGATCATAAGATTCCAGAACGGAAAGTTATAATCTTACCTGATTACTACCAATCTGCGTCTACCTGAATCTCCCTCCCCTTCAGGGGGAGGGCTGGGGTGGGGATGGGAAAAAAGCAGAGCCTGAGCCCCCATCCCCCTCCTGACCTCCCCCTTGAAGGGAGAGGAACGAAAAAAGCCGGAGATTAGTACCAATAAGATAATCTTATATACGTCCCGCTCACCTACGCTACTTCGACTTAGCTCAGGACAAGTCGTTCAGGATGACAGTCAGTTGGTATGTTTCTTGTCGCGAATCACCTAAACATCAACCGTCGTAACCGCCCCCCCCCCCATTGATCCGCTCATACAACTCGACCTGTTCTCTCAACGACAGCTTTTTCCGCTCCCCACACCCGGTTCGAAGGCAGAGACGACAGCGGTCGTCGCTGCACCACTGGCAACAGCGGCAATCGGGACAGGGGTGTTTTTGAATTCCGTTTTCCGTTGACTGTTCACCGTTCACCGTTATATCCTTATATCGTTTTCACATCGCTAAGAGCTCGTCTAATTACCGTTTTCCGTTCACCGTTAGCTATTCACCGTTGAAAAGATTTTACGGTGAACGGTCAACGGTCCACGGTCCACGGTCCACGGTCAACGGTCCACGGTCAACGGTCCACGGCTTAACCTCTTTTTCCAAAAATCGCCGTCCCGACCCGCACCAGGGTTGCCCCCTCTTCGATGGCAGCTTCGAAGTCTCCGGACATCCCCATGGAGAGTTCCGCCATCTCCACACCAGGAATCTCTGCCGCGGAAATAACGCCGGACAGTCGCTTCAGTTCCCGGAAATAGGGTCTGGCCCCTTCAGGATCATCGAAGAAAGGGGGGATGGTCATGAGCCCCCTGATCCTCAGGTTCGGCAACTTGGCGATCTCCCTGGTCAACTCCAGGGTCGCATCAATGGTGGCCCCCCCCTTGGTACTCTCTCCGCCAAGGTTCACCTCCAGGAGAATATCACAGCAACTCCCCACCCTCCCCCACTGCCGGCTGATCTCTTGGGCCAACGAGAGTCTGTCCACGGAATGGATGGTGGTGACCAAACCCACGATATACTTCACCTTGTTGCTCTGGAGAGAACCGATAAAATGCCACTCCACCGGTTCCGTCACTTCCGTCGCCTTGGCGGTAAACTCCTGAACGTAATTTTCCCCAAAAAGCCGTTGCCCGGACTCCGCTGCCTCATTTACCGCTCCGGCTGCCTGAGTCTTGGAGACCGCAACCAGACGGATCTCTGATGGATCGCGACCGGCACGGAGAGACGCTGCGGAAATTCGTTCCTGAATAACTCTCAAATTGTCGACAATACTCATATATCATCCCCCTACAGCGCGAAAGAGCTCCGAGGTGTTGAAACCCCGGAGCTCTTCTTTATTTCGATGGGAGATCTTGACCCTTCCTTTTCAGACGGTAGGTGTCAGGATCAATCTTGAATCATCGCCATTAAACGTTACTTTTCCCGGTCCGCTTGCGCATCAGTCCCAACACCCCCAACCCCATGCAGACAAGGGCGTAGGTTGCAGGTTCGGGGACGGGGGGGGTATAGGTGTACTCCAGAGTGGCGTAAACCCCGGCGACATTGTTAAATATCATCTCCGGATTCCCACCGATATACGATATGGTTGCGGCATTATCCGCACCGACAAACATATCCAGTGTTGAACCGGCTGCACCGATAAAGGCAGCGTCGTTCAATTGTGTGTAATCAAAGGTATTGTTTACTTGAGTAAAGAGTTCGGTGCCCGTGGAGAATGAACCTCCCGCCGGTATATGTACTTTGGCAGTCGGAGTAGGAATACTTAAACCAATAAAATTGTCATTATTAATACCATAGACAGGCACATTGGTAGCTACCGAAACTCCGTTCTTCAAATCGCTGATATTCAAATTACTGTTAGTGGAACTGGTATTCTGAACCGACATCGATCCGCCTGCCAGGGAATGCAACTCCAGTTCCACACCGGTCAGTGTTCCAAGTGCCGAGTTAAATTTATTAAAGCGTAGGAAATCCGTGTTATTAATGTCACCGTTATTGTCAACACCCCACGAGCAATTTTCCATATCCCAGCTTTGTGTTACCGTGTTGTAGCCATAACCTGCCGTTTGGCTGATGGTCGCCGCCATAACCGATGTGGAGAGTGAAGCAAGAAGGAGTGCCGACAGTACAGCGGAAAAATGGGTACGTTTCATGGGATGTCACCTTTCATGTTAAGGTTAAGTACAATTTAAAAATCCTCGTGGCCTGGCTCTGTCATGCAACCCAATATCAACCTCCTTACGGGAAGTCCGGCCTTACTACAACATATGTCAGATTACTTTTATCACCTTGTACCGTACCGTGGTCATAGAGTCAAGAAAATAATGTATTCAGTTTAAGATGGTCGCAGATCATGGTTACCCTACGGCGCCTACAGACCGCAGCTTGCGAGAACCTCCACCACCTCGCAGAGGGGGAGACCCACCACATTGCTGTAGGAACCTTCAATCTTCCGCACCATATAGGCGGCCCCCCCCTGAATGGCATAGGCGCCGGCCTTGTCAAAGGGACAACCGGTGGCGATATAGGCGTCAATCTCACGTAACGTCAACAGTTTGAAAAAGACCCTGGTGGAAACGACATCGGAAATGGTGACACGACTAGTTAGGTCATGAACGGCAAAACCGGTGATAACCTGGTGGGCTCGCCCGGAGAGAGCCGAAAGCATCCGCCTGGCATCGGCGGCGTCGGTGGGTTTCCCCATGATCTCGTCATCACAAACCACCACCGTATCGGCCCCGAGATAAAGATCACCCGGGACAACTCCTGCCACTGCCAGGGCTTTTTCGGTTGCAAGACGGAGGACATGGGCCGCCGGCAATTCACCCGGCAACAGCGCTTCAGAGATATCCGCCGGAACAACGGAAAAGGTGATCCCCGCCGATTCCAGCAACTCACTTCGCCGGGGTGACGCCGACGCCAGGATGATCCGTTTACCCTTCATGTTTTTTCTCCTCTTTCTCCCGTTTTCTGATCTCATCAAGGCGCAGTTTGATTGCCTCCTGCTCTTCCCAATGCTTCTTCCAATCCTTCCTTTTAACGAAATAAAGCACCACCGATCCACACAGGATGAAGAGCCCGAAAAAGATGTTAACGCCGGTGCCCTGGGTAAAACCATACCACAGGGAAACAAGTCCCATGAGGAAGATGAATGCCTCCATGGAGAGAAGTCGCCCTAGTACGGATAGTTCCTGTTGTTCCTTTTCCTTGTTCATGGCTGCTCCAGTTCAGGGTTTGGAATTTTTTAAATCTTTAATTTTCAGCTGCAAGCTTTCTTTACCGTTCCATACGTTAATCTCCGGAGAGAAGACGAGATCAACGGTGCCACTGCAGGGAAAATCTGCACGGTTAAAGGCGATGGCGTCCAGACCGCCGGAGGGGAGCAAGAGCTTCAATTTCAGGTGTTTTTCCTTGAGAATCCGCCGGTCAATAACGGTTACGCCACGCAAGAGGAAGAGCGGAGAAGGATTTCCCGCCCCGTAAGGCTCCAAGCGGGCCACCAGAGCCGGCAAGGTGGAAAGGAGTTCCTCCGGCGCCAGTTCGGCATCAATGAGAATCTCCGGCAACAGGTCATCGCCCCTCAGACAGCTTGCGGCGTGAGCCTCGAACTCGGCGGCAAAGGCTGGAACATTCTGTTCCACTATGGAGAGCCCCGCAGCATATTTATGGCCACCGAACTTCTGGAGCATGGCGGAGCAGGCGGACAGAGCTTCGTAAAGGTGAAATGCCGGAATGCTTCGCCCCGAACCACGCCCGTTACCGTCCATGAGGGCGACGAGAATCGTGGGACGGTGATATCGCTCCACTATCCGAGAGGCAACGATGCCGATGACCCCTGGATGCCATTCCCCTGAAGCCAGGACAATGCCGTTCAGTTCCCTACCTTCCTCTGCCAGCAACGCAAGAGCATCGGTAAGGATCTCCTGCTCAATCTGCTGACGCTCGCTGTTGCTGGCATCCAGTTCACCGGCTATGACCAATGCCTCGCCGGGATTCCGACAGAGGAGAAGTTCCACCCCCCGGTTGGCATCCTCAAGGCGGCCGCAGGCGTTGAGCCGGGGGGCGAGACGAAAACCAACATCGTAGCAGGAAACATCACCCGTGATTCCGGCAACACTCTTGAGTGCAGTAATACCTACCCGTCGGCTACCGGAAAGCTCCTTCAACCCGAATCGGACAAAGAGCCGATTCTCATCCGTGAGGGGTACGATATCGGCGATCGTCCCCAAAGCCACCAGATCCAGGGAGTGTTTCAGATTGGGCGCATCCCGGGAGACAAAGAGACCGGCCTCGCGCAAGCGTGAACGGAAGGCGATGAGGAGATTGAAGGCGACACCGACTCCGGAAAGAAGTTTGAAGGGAAAGGTGCACTCCGGGCGGGTGGGATTAATAACAGCGCAGGCGTCGGGAAGAAGCGGGCCGGGAGTATGATGATCTGTTATGATAAGATCGATCCCCAGGCTCCGACAGAGTTCCGCCTCGACCACGGCGGTGACGCCGCAGTCCACGGAAACAATGACTCGGGCTCCGGCGGCGGCGGCCGTCCGAATACCACTCTCCGCCAGACCGTAACCATCCTCCATCCGGTTGGGAATGTGATAGAAACAGTTGATGCCGACGCTTCGGAAAAATTCTACCAGGAGCGCCGTGGCCGTTATCCCGTCCACATCATAATCACCATAAACACAGACGGTCTCTCCACCCTGTTGCGCCGCAACCAACCGCGCCACCCCCTCCTTCATCCCGTGTAGGAGAAAGGGGTCATGACACTCCGCAAGCGTCGAGTCCAGGAACCGTCCGGCGGCGGCGCTCTCCATAACCCCCCGGTTGACGAGAATACGCGCCAACAACTCCGGGAGTTCCCCTTCTCGCGCCAGGGAGAGCACCGCGGCCGCATCGGCCTCCCGCAGACGCCATCTCCGTTCCGTCACCGGTTCCATCATTCTCCCCTGCAAAAAACCCCGCTGACGCGGGGCAAAGATTAATACTAATAAAACTTATCCACGAAGGTCACGAAGTTGAACCGGAAAACCTATCATCTTGGTCTTCTTTGTGGCCTGCGTGTCCTTCGTGGATAGTTATGTTTTTTACGCGACCTACTTGTTTTTTTCCATGGCAGACTTGATCTGCTGAGCCGTAGGGCTGGTGGAATCCATCTCCAGATAACGACCCCAGGTCTTTAATGCCTTTTCCGGCTGTTTCATATCCTCCATATAGACCACTCCGATATTATAGAGGCTCTGAAGGTGTTTGGGATCAACCTGTTGTGCCTTCTCAAAGTTAGCCAGCGCCTTGTCAAACCACCCCACCTTCCTGAACATAACCCCCTGGTCGGTGAGTACGTCGGGATTATTGGGATTTAGTTCCAGCGCCTTCGTGTAGGCATCAATAGCCTTCTGGGGCTGCGACGTGTCGAAATAGTCGTTCCCCAGAGATACCCAAGCTTGCAGATTTTTCGGTTCCTTGGCAACGATCTTCTCTGCCTCGGTGATTCGCGACTGGTAATCGGCGGGAGAACCGGCCCCCATGGGGATTCCTGCCGTAGGTGCTTCCGTCTGTTTTTTTCCGCCGGCGAGACTGAACACCAGATAGCCACCCAGCAGACCCACGAGGAGCGCTACCGCTATATACAGAATGTTTTCCTTTTTCACCAGATACCCTCCTTGATAACGCTTATTTCTTTGCACGGTTTTCCAGGATCACCACCACCGGGCTGGCGACAAAAACTGAAGAGTAGGTTCCCACCAGAACTCCCACAACAAGGGCGAAGGCGAAATCTCGGATCACTTCGCCACCCATGAGCCAGAGAGATGCCGCGGCCATGAAGACGGTGAGCGAGGTGACAATGGTTCGGGAAAGGACTTCGTTGATACTGGCGTTGAAGACCTTATCCAGAGAATCCTTGCTGTTTTTCTTGAGATTTTCTCTGATCCGGTCGAAGACGACCACGGTATCGGTGAGGGAGTAACCGGCCACCGTGAGCACCGCCGTAATCAGGAGGAGGTTCACCTCTTTGTTCAGGACAAAGAAGACCGCCAGGATCGCCAGAACATCATGGAGCGTCGCCACCGTGGCGCCGATGCCGAACTTGAAGTCGAAGCGCCAGGCGATGTAGAGGATGATACAGAAAAGGGAGATGGCCACGGCGACGAGCGTGTCCTTCCGGAGCTTGTCACCGATGGAAGGGCCGATCTCGGTGGTGCTTTCGATGGTGAAGGAGTTCCCGGGGAGCCCCTTCTTGAAATCCTGCTCAATGGTCTCCGCAATCTTACCCACCGGACCGGTGCTCTTGCGCATCTTGATCAGGATTTTGTTCCCTTCCTTGATCTCCTGAAGATCCACCTCGCTGATCCCGTTATCAGCCAGAGCCTTTCGGATCCCGTCCGTGGTGAACGGCTTGTCAAACTTGATCTGAAGGGCAGTCCCTCCGGAGAAGTCGATTCCCATGTTGGCGGCGCCCCGAGCGATCTGGACGATCGCAATGAGCCCCACAAGGGCGATGATCCCCGATATGACGAAGGAGATATTCTTCAGGCCGATGAAATCTATTTTTGTTTTGCCAATCAGTTCCATTCTAGTCTCTCCCCCTATATGCTCAGTTTCTTGACATGGGTGCGACCCAGGATGAAATCATAGATGACCTTGGTCCCCAGCAGCGAGGTGAACAGGTTGATAATAATCCCCAGACTGAGCGAGACGGCGAATCCTTTCACCGGACCGGTTCCGAACTGGAACAGGACTGCGGCGGTGATAAGAGTCGTCACGTGGGAGTCCATGATCGTAAGAAAAGCCTTGTCATACCCGGCGTCCACCGATGCCTTGGCCGTCTTCCCCAATCGCATCTCTTCGCGGATACGCTCGAAGATCAGCACGTTTGAGTCCACCGACATCCCGATGAGGAGCACGATTGCGGCAATGCCGGGAAGGGTCAGGGTTGCCCCCAGGGCCGCCAGGGCGCCCATGAGATAAATGATATTGAGCACCATGCCGAAGTTGGCTATAAGTCCCGACAGTTTGTAGTAGACCGTCATGAAGATGACCACCAGGACCACCCCGATGAGACCGGCCATGAGTCCCTTGTTGATGGAATCCTGCCCCAGGGAGGGTCCGACGGTGACGTTTTGAATGATCTTCACCGGCGCAGGGAGCGCCCCGGCGCGAAGTACGATGGCCAGGTCGGCGGCTTCCTTTTCCGTAAAAGAGCCGGAGATCTGGGCGCTTCCGCCGGAGATCCGCTCCCGGATAACCGGTGCGGAATAAATAGTACTATCCAGGACGATGGCGAATCGTTTCCCCACGTTGGCGGCGGTCACCTGATCAAACAGCTTGGCTCCCAGAGAGTTGAACTCTATGGCCACGTAGGGCTGGTTGTACTGGGAATCAATCCGCACCTGGGCGTCAGTCAGGAGGTCGCCGGTAATGAGAGTTTTCCTCTTGAGAACCAATGGAATCTCGTTGGTAGCTCCAGTGGTTGCATCAACCTTCTTCTCCGTGAGGCGTTCATCCTCCGGTGGAATCGGCATTCCCGGCGCCGGGTTGGCCCCTTCGTCCACCAGCTTGAACTCCAGGCGGGCGGTCTTGCCGATCAGTTCGATGGCCCGTTTTGGGTCCTTGATCCCGGGGAGTTGTACCACGATATGGTCGATCCCTTCCCGTTGAATCACCGGTTCGGAGACACCAAACTGGTCTATTCGATTCCGAATGGTCTCTAACGCTTGGGACACAGACTTATCCTTGGTGTCCTGCTGCTCCTTTTCCCCCATGCGGAGAACCACCGTATAGAACCCACCGTCATCCACCGGTGAAGAAAGTTCCAGCTGGGGGTACTTTTCCTTGAGCAGTTTGGCCACGCTGTCGGCGCTGGCTTTATCATAGAGAGTCACCGCGATCCGGTCCGGACCGCTCTTGACGATCTGTTTGGAACGGATCGTCTTGACGACCAGGGTGTCTTCAAGGTCGGTGATCATGAGATCAAGTTTCCCCTCCACGGCCTTGGGAGTCTCCACCTCAAGGACCAGATGGGTTCCACCCTGAAGGTCGAGCCCCAGGTGGATCTTGTCCTTGGGGAGTAGACCGCCCCACCAGGAAGGGAGCTTTCCCCCCATAAGCGTGGGAGTCAGGTAGACAAACGACCCCACAAGAAACAGCACAATCAGACCTATACGCCAGGACACTCCCTTGGGCATATCAGCACTCCTTTCACTCGTCTACGTAAATAACACTACAGGTCCGGAACTAGAGGTCACGCTCCACATTACCGATGAAACCCTTGTTGATTTTCACGTTCACCCCATTGGCAATCTCCAGGGTGACGATCTTGTCGTCAAGAG
>CAIUUR010000381.1 GCA_903902345.1 uncultured Geobacteraceae bacterium
CCTCCTCCCACCCCTTTCTCTTGACAAATTCCGGGATACCGGTAGAGTAACAAAGGAAAACGATTTCTTTTTAGTTTTCAAGAATCAACGGAGCTCATATCCATGAACCACGGCACCATGAATCGCTGCTTCGGCGCCATCCTGAAGGAGCTCGGGCTCAAGGAGACCCCCAAGCGACGAGCCATCCTGGAGATCTTGGCGGAGCAGCAGGGTTTTCTCAGCCCGGAAGAGATCTGGCACGCCCTAAGGGTCCGCTTCGAGACCATCGGCCTCCCCACGGTCTATCGAAACCTGGAAGAACTGGCAGCGGGTGGGGTAATTTCCACCATCATCCATCCCAGCAGACAGCTCTATTACTACTTCTGCAGGGGAGAGTCGGGGCACCACCACCACTTCATCTGCACCTCCTGCCGCAGGGTGGAAGATATTCCGGAGTGTACGGCAGCGACCATGGAGGGTGATATCGCCACCCGCACGGGCGGAAAAATCACCTCTCACATCGTCCAGTTCAATGGCCTCTGTCACCGCTGCCTAGTTGAAGAGGAAGGGAGAACGGCATGAAGATGCTGACGCTGCTTCTCTTGGCCATGCTGGCGCTGGCGGGGTGCAGTTCCCCGGAGCAGGGAACACCCCCACCCCGGAAGATTCAGGTGGTCGCCACCCTCTTCCCGCTCTACGACATGGCCCGAGCCATCGGCGGAGAGTATGCCGAAGTATCCCTCCTCCTCCCACCCGGCGCCGAGGCGCACAGTTTCGAACCGCGACCGGGGGACATTCTCCGGTTACATAGTGCTGATCTCTTCATCTATACCGGCCCCTTCATGGAGCCCTGGGCTGAATCTCTGCTGAAGGGGGTGGATGCCAAGGGTTTGAGGGCCGTCAACTCCGGCAACGGCATCCACCTCATGAAACAAGGGAAAGAGGAGGGGGACGACCACGATCACGACCATCATGGGGGGGGAGACCCGCACATCTGGCTGGATTTCGACAACGCCAAAACCATGGTATCGACGATTCTCGCCGGGTTTACGGCTCAGGATCCGCCCCATGCCCAGGCCTACCACCGAAATGCCGCACGGTACCAAAGCCGACTGACGGAACTGGATCGCGCCTACCGGGCCGGACTTGCCGACTGCGACAGCCGGACGGTTATCCATGCCGGACATTTCGCCTTCGGCTACCTGGCCAGGCGCTACGGCCTCCGGTACCTCTCCGCCTTCCCCGCTTCCGGCGACAGCGAACCCAACGCCCGGCAGATGGCTGCCATGGTGGAACTGATCCGCTCCACCGGCGCCGGCGCGATCTATTATGAAGAGCTCGTCTCCCCCCGGCTGGCGGACACCCTTGCCCGGGAAACCGGGAGCCGTCTCCTGCTCCTCTCCGCCGCCCATAACGTCAGCCGGGAAGAGCTGGCTGCCGGGCTCACCCTGCCGGAAATCATGGAACGGAACCTGGAAAATCTTCGCGGGGGACTGTCATGTCGGTAGCCGTTCTTGCCATGGAAAAGCTCGTCTGTCGCTACCAGGGGCACGAGGCGCTGACCGACGTCACGTTGAACGTGATGGCGGGGGATTACGTGGGAATCGTCGGCCCCAACGGTTCGGGCAAGAGCACCCTGATCCGGTCCATACTCGGCCTCCAGATCCCCGACTCGGGACAGCTGCTCCTCTTCGGCGTTCCGTTGGCCTCCTTCCGGGAATGGAAGCGGATCGGCTATCTCCCCCAGAGCATGCGTCACTTCAACCCCGCGGTTCCCGCCACGGTGGAAGAGGTGATCCGACTGGGGCTCCTCCCCCACAAGAAGTTCCCTCGACGGGTTGGGGGACGGAGCGACACCCCTGCCGTGCAGCGGGCTCTGGAGGCGCTGGGAATAGCCGACATTCGCCGGAAACTCATCGGCGAACTCTCCGGGGGGCAGCAGCAGCGGACGTTGCTGGCCAGGGCCATCGTCGGCCGGCCGGAACTCTTGATCCTGGACGAGCCGACCACCGCCCTGGACCCGGAAACGCGGGAACGGTTTTACACCCTGCTGGGGGAACTCCACCGGGAAGAAGGTACGACCATCATCCTGGTTACCCACGATACCGGTTCCATCGGCTCCATGGCTTCGAGGCTGGTTTATCTGGACCGGCGGATCATCTTCGACGGCACCCTGGACGATTTCTGCCATTCCCGGGAGATGACGGCCTTTTTCGGCGAGGCAAGCCAACACCTGATCTGCCACCGGCACTAAACAGCACGAAGGTCATCCCATGTCCCTGTTCCAAATGTTCCAGTACGGTTTCATCCAGCGGGCGACCGTCGCCGGGTCACTCATTGCCGTACTCTGTGCCATACTGGGGGTCTTTCTCGTCCTCAGGAGACTCTCCCTCATCGGCGACGGCCTGGCCCATGTCACCTTCGGCAGTGTCGCCCTGGCGCTCTTCGCCAACGTCCCCCCCCTGGTCGTCACCCTGGCGGCCCTCCCCCTGGTCATGCTTGCCTCCCTGGGAATCCTCAAACTGATGGAGCGGGCCAAAATCTTCGGCGACGCGGCTGTGGGAATCGTCGCCTCACTGGGAATCGCCGTGGGAGTCCTCATGACCGGACTTTCCGGCGGCTTTTCCGTGGACCTCTTCAGCTACCTCTTCGGCAACATCCTCTCCGTGAGCCGGGAAGAGGTGATCATCGCCGCGGTCCTCTTCCTCCTCATCATCACCGCGATCTCCCTCTACTACTACGAGCTCTTGGCCGTCACCTTTGACGAGGAGCTGGCACAGACCTCGGGGATCAACACGAAACGGATCAACACGCTGCTGGTGCTCCTCACCTCCCTTATCGTGGTGCTGGCCATGAAGGTGGCCGGGATCATGCTCGTCTCGGCCCTCATCGTCCTCCCCGCCGTAACAGCCCTGCAGATTGCCACCGGATTCCGAACCGCTCTGATTCTGGCGGCAGCCTGCGCCCTCCTCTCCGTTGTCGGGGGAATCATCGCCTCCTTCGGCCTCAACATCCCCGCCGGGGCGACGATCATCATCCTCAATTTCGGGCTGTTTCTCCTAGCCTTCCTGGGGCGGAGAGTCGTCCCGCGGCGATAGAAAGGACTTACTCCCGGGCCTTCATCTCCCGCTTGGCGGTAAAGTTGAAGCACTGGAAGTAGGTCAGGCAGGTAAGGATAAAGCTGAAATAGGCGATGGCAAGGATCACCGGCTTTTCGGGGAGACGGTAGATGAAGATTACAAAGAAGAGGAACACCGAAGACTTGATGATGTCGGCGATAACCCGTTTGCGCCGCAGCAGCTGAAGATCGGCGGAGGTCAGCCCCAGGGCCGACGATCCGATTTCCCGACTGACCTCCCTGGCGGTGAGATTCTTCAGCGGGAAGAAGAGCCCTACCTGGATCAGCAGGGAGACGACGACGCAGCTCAGGAACCGGTCGGCAATCTTCTGCTGGAACAGGAGGGAAACCGCCAGAAGGAGCATCACCAGGACGATCTGTACGACCAGCTGGATAGTCAGCATTTTTCGGAGTTTGGTAAAATCATAGGCTGCGGCCATGGAGCGTCCTTGTCTGGCGTGGGAGTCCTCCGATTACCGGGGCGCCGCTACCTTAGCAAATCGACGTGAGTGCTGACAAGGATAAACGAACAGGAAAAGAGTTGCTCCGGCAGGAATGAATGTGATACATGAAAATGAGGATAAACGCCGCAGGCTGCGGCTGTCAGTGGAGGATGTCATGGAAATAAGAGTGCTCCCGCTCCCGGAGGAGCGGAAAAAAACGAAATATACCGACGAGAGCCAACTGGGCTTCGGCAGGCTCTTTACCGACCGGATGCTGGTGGCGGAATGGAAGGCGGGTCAGGGTTGGGTGGACGCCCGAATTGAGCCCTACGCCCCCTTTTCCCTTGATCCGGCCTGCATGGTTTTTCACTACGCTCAGGAGATCTTCGAAGGATTGAAGGCGTACCGCTGGGAAGACGAAACCATCACCCTCTTTCGTCCCGAGATGAACGCCCGACGGTTCAACCGGTCGGCGGCCAGGATGTGCATGCCTGAAGTCCCGGAAGAGCTGTTCCTGGACGGCATCGCCCAGTTGGTCTCCCTGGAACGGGCATGGATTCCCTCTTCTCCCGGCACCTCCCTCTACATCCGTCCCACCATGATCGCCGTAGAGCCGATGCTGGGGGTAAAGCCGTCGAACCACTTCTACTTCTACGTGATCCTCTCCCCCGTGGGGGCCTACTACGCCGCCGGCTTCAACCCGGTGAGCATCCTGGTGGAAGACAAGTACGTCCGCGCCGTGCCGGGGGGGACCGGAGAGGTCAAGACCGGCGCCAACTATGCCGCCTCTCTCAAGGCGGGGCTGGAGGCCAAGAAAAAGGGGTACGACCAGGTCCTCTGGCTGGACGGCGTGGAACGCCGCCACATCGAAGAGGTGGGGGCCATGAATATGTTCTTCGCCTACGGAGACCGGATCGTTACGGCCCCGCTGGGTGGAACCATCCTTCCCGGCATCACCCGGGAATCGGTACTCCGCCTTTCCCTGGAACTGGGGTGCACCGTGGAAGAACGACAGATCGATGTTGAGGATCTGATGGCGGACATCAGGGAAGGAAGGGTGACCGAGGCCTTCGGCAGTGGCACCGCCGCCGTCATCACTCCGGTGGGAAAACTCTGCTACAAGGACGAATGCGTCCAGGTGGGCAATGGGGGAGTCGGGAGCATCACCCAGAGGCTTTATGACACCCTCTGCGGCATCCAGACCGGCGTGCTTCCCGACACCTTCGGGTGGCTCCGGAAGATTGACTAACCTCAAAGCAGGCTGTAACCACGGAGACACGGAGACACGGAGAAAATCATTGAAAATCTGATTTTGGTTTTCCCCCAAAAGGTTTGACCAGCTTTAGAACTAAGCTCAATATAACCATATATAGATGGTCTAAGATTATCCTCCGTGTCTCCGTGACTCTGTGGTGAAAGCCTTTTAGACAAAATTTTCATTACCATACAAGGCTGATTTCGTGACAAAACCGAACAATAACCAAAAGGAAATTCCCCTCAACCCCCTCTGCCTCTCCTGTCGCCGCGGCTGCAAGCAGAGAGCCTCCGCGCTCATCGCGGAGTGCAAGCGGTACTATGCCGGACCCCGCGGCTCCCGGAAGGAATGGAAACAGCTCCCCCTCCCACTGTAGACAGCGGCTTACCCTCCCCACCCCGCATCATCACACAACAGTGCACCGGGTGCGGCCGCTGCGTCGCCGCCTGCCCCCTCCATCTCATGACTCTCGAAGTTTCCGGTTACCGCAAGCACGCCACCCTCACCGATCCCCGGCGCTGCACCACCTGCGGCCGCTGCGTGGAAGCCTGCCCCGTGGGAGGAGTAACGGGAGAAAACAGGTAGTTCACTCCTGCCACTGGTCGTTAGATACTATCGATTCCCGACAGCATCCCTTTTACCGCCAGCAAGACCAGCTTCTGCTTTCTCTTCTCGATCCGCCTGATTTTCCAAACGACCTCGTTCAATTTCGCTGATGTACGTGGGGTGGAGATCGGCAAGCTCCGCGAGCCGTTCCTGAGAAATTTTCTGTTTCTTCCGCTTGGAGCGGACGATACCGCCGATTATCGCTAATAATTCTCTCGAATCCACACCATAGAGGATAAGCAAAACCGACAATATAAACATAGGCTATAGTCTTATTTTTAATTAATAATACAGTCTATACGTGAAAATATGACTATTATTTCATAAATAGACTAAGTTTTTAACTTAGACATTGAGTTACACATTAGCAGTTTTTAATTCAATAACAACGAGAGTAACCCCCTTTTCGTTGTCGGCATCTATTTCTCGGGGGAAGGACCAGGAGGCTGTATCGTGAAAAAAAATTTTGTAAGCGTAGTAATGGGCAGCGTTGTCCGGTGTAGGTGGAAACAATGATAAGTCGGTGAGTCTTGATATCATGAGCGAAGGAGTCACCCAAAAATATACGTTACAAAAAAAGAAAATAACCAAATACGTAATGTATTAGAAGTAAAGCGATTCGTGTTAAAGACGATACCACTTCAATGTATTCGTCATGTATCTCTGTAGGGATACCCCTTGCGGGTATCCTGTTTTTGACTCAACTGTCATGGGCGCCCGCAAGGGACGCCCCTACAAATATACGGGGCTCAGCCTACGAAGGGAGATCGGGTGGAACGGGGGATGATCCCGGCTATATACTGCCTGCCCAGGACTATTTCATGCACCCATAGGGAGAATGGCGGAAAGGTACTTATGGATCGGCCAATGTTCAATAAAGTCACTCCGCCAGTCTAACGGCTTTTACATTGTCTTCGCATGGAGTTGCCGCTGATGTCGTATGACCGGAGCAAGCGCCCTCAAAGCTTCGGCAACGGCTGCAGCATCCGGAAATACATCCAAAATATCAGGTGGTATAACTACCACATTAGCTCCTTCTGCATACCTTTTCGCGGTAACGCCTCGAATAGCCTTCGAAAAATCATATTCCGGCTGTAACGTATCACGATTATTGACTTTCACGCCTTGTGACTTATTCTTGCTCATAGAAATTCCTTTCTTGTCGTGTGGCAAGGCGAGCGGATATGATGCGAGTGTGTGGTGGTCGCTCCGCAAAAGCTACCACAAGAAGACGTTGCTGCACTGAAAGCCCCACGACCAGAAAACGCTGTTCATCCTCGGAGTGTTTTGGGTCATCCATGAGTAGTGAGAGCGGATCACCAAAGACCGTTGTCGCTTCATCAAATGCGACTCCATGCTTTTTAAGGTTAGATGCCGCTTTTCGCACATTCCACTCAAAAACGTAACCCATTCCGGCCCCAAATTCAGTCTTGGAGTGACAAACAATCAGCCGATCACCCGAAACAGCTTTGTCCTGCTAACCCTGAATACAGCTACAAATCACGCTAACAAGAGCGAACGGATAACAGTTACTTGTAAATGTGTATTAAAAATACGCCGAAATATTCTGGACGTCAAGGAGTCATGGAAACAGCAAATACGGTATCTGAACGCTGAAACCGTAATTTCCTTACGGCCTCCCCCCCCTAACCCCTTCCGCAAGGGGTGGCACTACGAAATGAAGGGAGATCGGGTGGAACGGGGAATAACTCCGGCGCTCTCCGCCCGCTCCAGAAGGGTCCTGACGGCAGCCTCACCGTCGTCCCCCAGATCCACGGAGTGGCGGTTGACGTAGAGGTTGATGTGAGCAGTGCAGACTTCGTCGCTCATCTCCTGGGAGTGGGCCCGGATATACGTCCGCGCCGCTTCGGGATGGGCCTGGGCAAAGAGGACGCTCCTCCGAAGGGCATCCTCCACCACCTGCAGGGTCTCTATCCCCAGGTCGCGACGAGCCACGATTCCCCCCAGGGGAATCGGCTCCCCCGTATCCTCTTCCCACCATTTCCCCAGATCAAGGATGGCGTGAAGCCCCTGCTCCCCGTAGGTAAAGCGCGATTCGTGAATGATGACCCCCGCGTCCACCTCCCCCCGGGTCACGGCCCCCATGATCTCGTGGAACGGCATGACCACGAGCCCCTCCAGAGAAGGGTCGAAGAGCCGGAGAAGCAGGGACGCCGTGGTGTACTGTCCGGGAATGGCGATCCGCTTTCCCCGCAGCTCCCGGGGGTCGCACCGGGTACGCCCCACCACCAGCGGGCCGCACCCTCTTCCCAGGGCCCCCCCCGACCGGAGAAGGGCGTACTCATCACGAATGTGCCCCAGGAGGTGGAAAGAGATCTTGCTGACCTCCAAGGAGCGTTGGAGGACCAACCGGTTGAGGCTCTCCACATCCTCCAGCAGCTCCCGGAAGGCAAGTCCACCCGCCGGAATCTTGCCGTGAACGAGGGCATAAAAGATGAAGGTGTCGTTGGGACAGGGGGAAAAACCCAGAGTCAGCTTAGACATTACAATTACTCCCGGAAAAAGCATTTATCCACGAAGGACACGAAGTTTCACGAAGAAGATCGAAACAGGAGGACCTAAGAGCGGCGCAGCGTGCAGGATGGTACTTTTCTTTTGGTATCAGCTTGGTTTTCTTGGTTTTTCTTCGTGAACTTCGTGGACAATAGCCGTTTTGGGGATTATTCCCTCCCTGGTGCGGAGATGAACTCCAGGAGGAACCTCTGGGCCCGCTCCACCGCCAGGGGGATATTCCAGCGGGAAAGGTCCCGATCCTCCACCAGATTGCTTATGCCACGAAGCTCCAGGCTCTCCACCCCGTAGCGAAGCGCCACCTGGGCCACGGCGGCCCCCTCCATGTTCTCGCAGAGGGGTGCGCCGAATCGCTGGTACAGCTCACGCCCCCTCTCAGCAGTGCCGCTGCAGGTGGAGACGGTGAGAAATTTTCCACGAGTGAGAGCCGTCCCCACTGCCGCGGCCAGGCGAACCGCCCGCTGGGCCGCAGCGGCGGAAAGGGGAAATTCGTTGAAGTAGCGCGCCCCCTGCAGCTCCACCGCCGGGATGCCGATATCCTCATAGGATAGCCAACTCGTGGGGGTCTGAACCCCCTCGTCGGCAGCGAGTTCAAGGGAGGCCAGCGCCAGATCCCCCACGGTCAGGCCGCTTTCGGGAAACGCCCCGGCGCAGCCGGTGTTGATGATGAGGGCCGGCCGGAACCGCTCGCAGAGGAGGGCGGCAGCAGCAGCGGCATTTATTTTCCCCATGCCGGTCACAGCAATGACGAGTCTCCCGGCGGCTCCATCACCTTCCCAAACGGGGAACCCGCCGCTGCTCTCCACCGTCCGGCCTCCCAGACTCCTGAGCATGAGGGCAACTTCGCAGTGGGTGGCTGCGGTAATTACGATTGTTTCGGGCATTATTTTATCCTGGGAAAAGCTATTATCCACGAAGGACACGAAGTTTCACGAAATAAATCGGATACTTACAAACTAAAAACGGTTCACGGCACAGGAGTTATTGCCTTTCTCCCGGTTTAAACCCGGTTTTCTTGGCTTTTCTTCGTGAACTTCGTGGATAACAGCCGTTGGGGTTTATCCTGCCCATCCTGTATATCCCTGTTAGAATGACTTGTTTCGTATCGTCAATACGCAAGGGGCGCACCGAAAACTCCGGTGCGCCCTTATCATGAATCACGTCAGGCTAACTTCGCCACTTACTCCACAAAACTCTTCAGTTTCTTGCTCCGGCTGGGATGACGGAGCTTCCGGAGCGCCTTGGCCTCGATCTGCCGAATCCGCTCCCGCGTCACCTCAAAGTCCTGCCCTACCTCTTCCAGCGTGTGATCGCTCTTCTCGCCGATACCGAAACGCATCCGGAGAACCTTTTCCTCACGGGGGGTGAGGGTGTTCAGGACCCGGGCGGTCTGCTCGGAGAGATTGGCCTTGATCACCGCCTCCAGGGGGGAGACAACCCCCTTGTCCTCGATGAAGTCACCCAGGTGCGAATCTTCCTCCTCACCGATGGGGGTCTCCAGGGAAATCGGCTCTTTGGCGATCTTCAGAACCTTCCGGACCTTGTCCAAGGGGAGCTGCATCCGCTCGGCGATCTCCTCCGGCGACGGCTCCCGGCCGATCTCCTGAACCAGCTGCCGGCTGGTCCGAATCAGCTTGTTGATGGTCTCGATCATATGCACCGGAATCCGGATGGTCCGGGCCTGGTCGGCTATGGCGCGGGTGATGGCTTGCCGGATCCACCAGGTGGCATAGGTGGAGAACTTGTACCCCCGCTGGTACTCGAACTTGTCCACCGCCTTCATGAGACCGATATTCCCCTCCTGGATCAGGTCGAGAAACTGCAACCCCCGGTTGGTATACTTCTTGGCGATGGAGACCACCAGCCGGAGATTGGCCTCCACCAGTTCGCTCTTGGCCAGCTTGGATTTCCGCTCACCCTCTTCGATGGCCTTGATTGCCCGCGCCAGTTCCGTAGGATGGAATCCCGATTTCTGCTCGATCTCCTTCAGGTCCCGCCGGGCTCCGGACAGTCTCTTCTCCAGCTTCGAAGCCTCATCGGCATCCATTCCCAAAGAGGCCAGGATGGCATCCCTACCTTCCGGAACGGTTGCCATCCGCACCAGCAGCGCTTCGATTTCAGCGGGAGTGTGGGGAAGAGCAACGGAAATTTCCTGATTCCGGGACATCAGCTTCTCCACCTTCTGGGAAAGCTCCTTCAGACGGTGAGCAATGATCTCTATGTGACGGTCCTTCAGCCGGAGCGACTTGACCAGTTCCGCAGTCTTCTCCTTCACCCGGACCAGTTCGTCCACGGCCTCACTCCGTTCCGTACCCCCCAGGGAGGCGGGCTCCAGGATCAGATGAAGCTCCTCCATCCGGACATCGTGTGTCCGAATCTCGTCTATGACCGCCAGGAGACGAAGCTTGCTGGGATCCTCCTCGTCTTCTTCCAGCTCGACATCTTCCTCCACATCCTTGCTGATCTCGGTGGGAGCAATCTGCCCCTTCCGGAGACGCTCTCCCAGGGCGAGAACCTCCTTCACCGTGATGGGAGTATTGAGAATGACGCTGGCCACATCCCGATCCCCATCCTCGATCCGCTTGGCGATCTCCACTTCACCCTCGCGGGTCAGCAGGGAGACCGACCCCATCTCCCGGAGATACATCCGCACCGGATCACTGGTTCGGCCAAGGGTACCCGGTTCGAACTCCATCTCCTCCTGTTCGCCCTCAGCCTCTTCGTCCTCATCCAGCTCCAGCTTGATCTTGGGAATCTTCACCTTCTGGGCGGAATCCACCACCTCGATGTCCATCTCTCCGAACATGCTCATGACATCGTCAATCTGCTCGGAGGAGACGATATCGGGGGGGAGGAGATCGTTCACCTCGTCATAGGTCAGAAAACCCTTTTCCTTCCCCATGTCGATCAGCTGTTTCACTTCTTCCATACTCTTCTTGGCCATCAATGCACCTCAGTCTGACTCCTGCCCAATGATGATACCAGGGATTTCCTGGCCCGCAACTCATCAAGACGTCTCAGAATCTCCCAGTAACGTTCGCTTTCCGGTTCCACCCGGAACAATTCCTGCCGAAGGGTCTTGGCCTCTCCAAGGAGCGCCTTCTCCCGGCTCGCCCGACACTGGGCGACTGCCTTGTCCACATCCATGTCGTTCAGATGGGTTTCGTCGATGAAAAGCGCGCCCAACCGGCTTCGCTCCTCGTCCGGAGTGATGAGCCGGAGTACCACCGGCCAGTCAACCCGCTCTTTTTCCAGCATCTGCCCCATGATCTCGCCGGCAATTCCCGCCAGTTGGGGACGAAAGAACGCTTCGACCCCCTCCGCCGCCACGCTCCGGGCCACGAAGGGAAATTTTCCCATGATTGCCAGAAGCATCTCTTCGGGATCCCCCGCCGTGGATACGCCCCGTTCCCGTGGGGCAAACCGCTCGGCCCGCACCGGGTCGCGCCCCATACTCTGCCGGAGAAACTGCGGATCGATATCCAGCGATCGAGCGACCTCCTGGAGATACCGTTCCCGCTCGATGGGGTCCCTGATATTCATGAGACGGGGGGCCAACTCGTTGGCTACCCGGGCCTTGCCGTCCGCACTCCCCACATTCTCCCGTTTCAGTGTCTCCCGGGTCAGATAATCGAAGGCGGAACGCGCCCGAGCCACGATCGCGACAAAGGCCTCTTTCCCCTCCTTCCGGATGTAGCTGTCCGGATCTTCCCCCTGGGGAAGCTCCACCACTGACGCCGGCACCTGCTCCGTCAGACAGAGCTCCACGGTTCTCAAGGTTGCCTTCCGTCCGGCCCCGTCGGCATCGAAGAGGGTGTCCACCCGTCCGGCATAGCGGCTGAGAAGCTTGAGATGCTGCTCCGTCAGCGCCGTACCGCAGGCAGCCACCACGTTCTTGACACCGGCCTGATACAGGGCCAGGTGATCGAAATACCCCTCCACGACCAGAACCCGCCCGCTCTCCCGCATGGCGGCCTTTGCCTGGTGGACGCCGAAGAGGACCTCACTCTTCCGGTAGACCGGAGATTCCGGTGAGTTGATATACTTGGGGAGCGAGTCGTCCAGCACCCTGCCGCCGAATCCAAGGGGATGTCCCTGGGGGTCGGCTATGACGAAAAGGAGCCGGTTCCGAAAAGTATCATAGTACCCCCCCCCGTCCCTCCGGCGGAGCAGCCCCAGCTTTTCCGCCTGATCAAGGGGAACCCCCTGCCGTTCCAGGTGGCGGGTCAAGGTATCCCACCGATCGGGGGCGAACCCCAAGCGATAGCTTTCGGCAATGGCGTCGCTCACCCCCCGCTTCGCCAGATACTCCCGTGCCCCACTCGCATCCTGCTCTTCCTGAAGAATACGACGATAGAGTAGGACCGCAAGTTCATTAATCCGGATCAGACGTTCCCGTTCATCCACCCGCCGCTTCTCGCCGGGGGAAACGGCACGTTCAGGGATGACCACACCCACCCGTTTTGCCAGAAACCGGACAGCTTCCAGAAAATCCAGCCCCTCAATCTTCATCAGGAAGGTGAAGACGTCCCCTCCCACGCCGCAACCGAAGCAGTGAAAGATTCCCCGCCCGGGATTAACATTGAAGGACGGGCTCTTTTCACCGTGAAAGGGACAGAGCCCATGGGCATTTGCCCCCGTCCGCTTCAGGCTGACGTAGTCGGCAACGATCTCCTGGATCTTCGCCCGGTCCCGCACCTCGCTGATGATCTCGTCGGAAATCTGAGCCAAAATTAATTCCAATCACAAATAAACAATTACAAATTACGGGTTATAATTCGTAATTCGTCAGTGCTTCACCTTCCGCCATCCAGTTATCAGTTCACGACCGCAGTCGATGAAGGGGCGAGCCGTGACCGATACATCAATCTTCTGTCGCACCGCCTTGGGCGCCGCCTGGCTGCTCCCCAGAGCCAGGAGGAGACAGAGAAGAAGTCCTCCTTCCAACAGACCGAAGGCGCTCCCGCCAAAACGGTTTACCCCACCCAGGAGGACCAGCTTAAGTACGGCGGTCAGCAGGTGGCCGACCAGCCAGGCAATGATTCCGGAAACAATGAGAATCAGCACGAATGCCGTAGCGATGGAGACGCTGTGGGGAAGAGGCAGTAGCGGCTTCATCAAAATTGCCATGGAAGGCGAAAACCGAAATGCTCCCCACCCTCCCACCACCAGACCCAGCAGGGAGCAGACTTCCCGAATCAGCCCTTTCAGGAAACCTTTCACCATGAACAGCAGCAAAACGCCCCAGATCAGGTATTCTATCAGGAGATCACCCCAAAAAGAGAGTACGTAAAAGTAGGGGCAATCTTGCGATTGCCCCTACGGTGGAGTTGCCGACAACGGAAAAAGCAACGGCGGAGTAGTCAGGAAAGCTTCTCCTTGACAATGCGGCTGACCAGAGAGCCATCGGCGATGCCGGTGACTTGGGGCATGACAACCTTCATCAGCGCCCCCATATCCTTCATCCCTACGGCGCCGGTTGCGGTCACTGCCAGGGAGACGATCTGTTCGATCTCTTCGGCAGTCAACTGGGCAGGGAGAAAATTGAGCAGCAGAGCCAGCTCACCCTCCTCCTTGGTCACCAGTTCGTTCCGGCCCGCATCCCCGAACATCCGGATGGAATCCCGACGTTGCTTGACCAGCGAGGTGATGACTTCGCAGATACCGGCGTCGTCAAGGGTCACCTTCTGGTCAATTTCCCGGTTCTTGACCACGGAGCGGATGTTTCTGATGACGGAAAGGCTCACTTCGTCCCTGGCCTTCATGGCCTTTTTCAGATCATCATCCAACCGTTCACGCAGGGTCATGGTACTCACTTATTCAACGATCTTGCGTTGTTTTTTCAACGCGCGTTTACGGGCGGCAATAGCCTTCTTCTTCCGCTTGATGCTTGGCTTTTCATAAGCCTCTCTCTTGCGTAGTTCCGAAACAATGCCCGCCTTCTCGCACTGTTTCTTGAACTTCTTCAGGGCGAGTTCAAACGGCTCAACATCTTTTACCCTCACTCCCGGCATACATAATCCCCTCCCTTCTCGACGCGAAATTTACAGACGTATCAGGGTTTGCCAGTAAGTACTTCTTCAGGGAATGAATACAGTACGGAGAAGCGCGAATATTGTCAAGAAAAAAACACCCTGCTATTCGGTTGAACGTGACGCCTTTTCGGCTATGCCGGAGAAGCCGAAGCGGCGCCCAAGCTCGCCATAGACCTCTGTCGGGGAGATATCACGGTATGCCAGAAGTACCAGCAGGTGGTAGAGCAGATCGGCACTCTCGTAGACCACCTCCTCGCGACTCCCCCCCTTACCGGCAATGACGACCTCCGTCGCCTCTTCCCCGACCTTTTTCAGAATTTTGTCGATCCCCTTGGCCATGAGAGAGGCGGTATAGGAGTTGTCCGAAGGATTCGCCTTCCGGTCCAGGATGACCCGGTGTAGTGCGTCAAGAATATGTTCAGACATGGAAAAACCTCGGTTATAGGTTCAAGGTTCAAGGTTCAAGGGCTTGAAACACTGAACCCTGAACTTTGAACAGGTTTTAAAGCCGCACCGCCACACCCCGCCCCTGGAGATACTCCTTGGCTTCGCCGATAGTGTGCTCCCGATAGTGGAAGATGGAGGCGGCGAGACAGGCGCTGGCGCCGGCGGTAACAAAGCCGTCATAGAGATGCTCCAGGTTCCCGACCCCACCCGAGGCGATGACCGGAATACTCACGGCGTCCACGACGGCCCGGGTCAGGAGGAGATCATACCCGTCCTTGGTGCCGTCACAATCCATGCTGGTGAGAAGGATCTCTCCGGCGCCGTAGGCCTCCATCCTGGCGGCCCACTCCACGACATCGATACCGGTGGGTTTCCGTCCACCATGGGTATAAACCTCCCACCGACACTCCCCCGCCACCCGTCGGGCATCAATGGCAACCACCGTGCATTGGGAACCGAACCGCTCCGCCGCCTCCCGGACAAATTCGGGCCGGTGGACTGCCGCCGTGTTGATGGAGGTCTTATCCGCCCCGGCATTGAGGAGTCGCCGGATATCCTCCACAGTCCGGATCCCCCCTCCCACGGTGAGCGGCATGAAGACCCGCTCAGCGGTTCGTCGGACCACATCGATGATGATATCCCGCTCGTCGGAAGAGGCGGTTATGTCCAGGAACGTCAGTTCATCCGCCCCCTGCCGGTCATAACTTTCGGCCACCTCCACCGGATCACCGGCATCACGCAGTTCCAGGAACTGCACCCCCTTGACAACCCGCCCCCCCTTGACGTCAAGGCAGGGGATAATCCGTTTAGTCAACACTGAACTGGCTCCTGTATCTGCATTTTCGGGCAAGCCGCCACTATAGCAGGCGCTCCGGCTAAAATCCACGCGAAATTCCAGGTCGTAGCAGCCGGAGAAATCCTCTTGATCATGAAGAACACTGCCCGTCGAAAATATTATTATTGACCAACCGCAGGAATAGGCGTAATGTTGCCATGCATTGTATAAATTTAATAATAAAAATCATAAACAGTTGCCCAAAAACTATTATTTTCCCCTCTAAAACAATGACCGGAGCCTTTATGATGCCTCTCTCCCCCGAGCAATCACACATTCTCATTGTCGATGATGTCCCGGCAAATATCAAAACCCTCGGCGCAATCCTGAAAGACAGTTATACGTTGCAGTACGCAACCTCCGGGGCGAACGCCCTCTCACTGCTGGCAAGGGACAAGAAGCCGGACCTGATCCTGCTGGATGTCATGATGCCGGAGATGGACGGATACCAGCTCTGCGCCCTCATCAAAAACAATGAGGAGACGCGCGATATCCCCGTTATATTTATCACCGCGAAATCAGACGTCTCAAGCGAAACCCAGGCCCTCTGCGCCGGCGCCGTTGATTTCATCCACAAACCGATCAATGCCGAGGTTGTGCGCGCACGAGTCAGGCTTCACCTGAATAGGGAGCAACGTACGAAGGAGTTGCAACTGGCCAATGCGGAGTTGACGGAATGGATCGCCATCCTCAAGAGCCGGGTCCTTCAGCAAACCGTGTTGGTTCGAAAAAAACTTGAGGAGGCGCACCAGCAGTATGACCGGAGACATCACAACGGCAGCGATACCATCGTCTACGTATTAGGCGACCTGCTGGAACAACGAGATCAAAAACTCAGCAAACATTCGCGCTCCGTGGCTTCCCTTGCCGCAACCATGGCCAAGGCTCTTGATCTCCCCCGACCGGAGATCGAAGAGATCCGGCACGCGGGTCTCCTCCACGACATCGGCCTCATCGGCCTGTCCGATCGGATTCTGATCAATAACAAGGAACTTTTGAACGGGGAGGATGCGACCAATTACCGCACGCATCCGATAAAGGGGCAAAAGCTCATTGACAGCTTCGATGAACTGAGGGGGGTCGGTCGTCATATCCGTCACCATCACGAAAAGTTTGACGGCAGCGGGTTTCCTGACGGGCTATCCGGAAAGGATATCACCGTGGGGGGAAAGATCATCCACCTGGCAAGCTTCATGGAAAACAGCTTCGCCCAGTTTCCCGGGAACGAGACGAAATATATGGTAAGCAGGCTGGTTAAAACCGGTATGGGGACGCTGTTCGATCCATCACTGTCCGACGCTGCCAACATGGCCCTGAAGGAGACATGAGCTTGCAACCTACTTCCCCGCGGACAGACGCTTGTACGCTTCATTTATCCTGCTCAGCTTCAGTTGCGCGAATTCCTGAAGCTTCCGGTCATGGGCGAACCGGTCCGGATGCCATACTTTGACCAGACTCCGGTAGGCCTCTTTTATTTCCCTCTGCGTGGCCGAGGGGGTCAGGTCAAGCATGCCGAAACATTCGGAATAAGCCAGATCGTAGTTTTTACCATCGGTCACATCCAGACTCTTACCGATACCGGCGGAACTCGCGGCGTCAGAGCCGTTGAAACTGTTGCCGGCGGTATACAGGACCTTTTCCCGCGCCCCGGAATAACTCTCTTTCTCCGTTTCAGGAGGTGGAGCAACAACAGGCTTCGGTGCTCGGCAACTGCTCTCCGGAAATGAAGAGTCATCCAGGTCGATGTCCAGAGGGAACGACTCAACTGCCGCCCCGCTCTTCCCTCCCGTGACAACGTTTTCCAGATTTTTGATAAATTTATGTAATATCGTCGCGGCATCGGCTTCGTATCTTCGGACTATCTCACATTCGGCGAACGCCGCGGCAAACCGTCCCAATTCCGCAGAGGCTATTCCTGCCCAAAAATGACCGTGATAATTCACATAATCGATCTGAATGGCCTTATTGGCCTCTTCCAGGGATTTCTTGATTTCCAGTTTGTACCGGTAAAACATCGAATTGGCGATATGCGCAAAATAATCGGAGTTAAAGCTCAGAGCCAGGCCGGCATGCTTCCGGGCAAGATGATAGTGGCCACACTGGGCGTAGGCAAAGCTCAAATATTCGTGGCACCGCCCGTTATCGGCATCAATGGCTATACTTTTGTTGAGGTTCTCGATGGCTCCCTGAATATCATTATTTTTGAAACAGTTGATGCCATTCCGGAGCAACCGCTGGCTCGACTCCTTGAATTGAGCGCGAACAGGACGCCTTTTCCGCAGCAGGGACAGTATTGCAACTACGACGGCGGTCGCCACACCTGACAGTATCAGTACAAGCCCGATCAAGTTATTCTGCATTTGTCAGTTTTTCCCTTTGAACAGTGTGGCAGTGCGGAATCTCTCCGGATGAAGCAGGAAAGCTGACTACTGCCATACCATCTTTTCCTGTTCCGACTCAACTGCTTTTTTGCAGGTAAGGCGGAACAAAATGGCGGTAAACCCGGAGCACTCTTCGCCGCCTCACCCTGCCCGGCAAAAAATATTCAAGAGTTAAGGGTGAATACCGATACGTTCCATAAGCAGTAAATAAACTCCTGGAGGTACGGGACATGGACATTGCAGGTTTAAGCAGCAGCCTCGCCGCCACCAAACTCAGCTCCCAAAGCAGCATCCTGGTTGCCAAGCAGGCTCTTAATCAGCAAGAGCAAGATGGCAAAAACGCTGTCGCCCTGATTCAAAAATCAGCGCCTGAACCCGGTAACGGCAACGGCAAGCTTGTCAACGGTTACGCCTGACCTCTTTGATGACACAAACAAAACCGGCCCTTGCCGAGAGGTTACTCTCATGCAGGGGCCGGTTAGTTGCTTCATCAATTTCCGCCGATGTGTCAAAGTGGCGGAGAGAGAGGGATTCGAACCCTCGATACCGGTTTCCCAGTATACTCGCTTAGCAGGCGAGCGCCTTCGGCCGACTCGGCCATCTCTCCGTGTTACTCCCTGACGTTCACCTTGGCGCCGTTTCTGTCCGGATAATTCCTCAACAGCAACGGTAAGCAGTCATATAGCCTGTACTTCCTCTTTTTGTCAAGCAGTTTTCTCGCCAGAGGTGACGAACAGGGCACGGCATGCGGGCACGGCTCGCCGTGCCCCTACGGAATAATCTGCCGCACCGTTCCGAACGTGGCAAGCGGCTTGTCGAATTTGGCGTCGTTCCCCACAACCACCTTGATAAGCTTATCAGGGTACAGGTACTGCTTCGCCACCCGCAGCACATCGGCTCGCGTCACCAGGGCAACGTTATCCCGGTACTTTTCCAGATAATCGGGAGCATAACCATAATACTCCAGACGCGCCCGCTGGTTGACGATCATCTCCGTCTTGGTGAAACCGAAGACAAAGGAATTTATCATGGATTCCTTGGCCAGTTTCAGCTCCTCCTCCGAGACCAGTCCCTGCGTCATCCCGGTCATCAACTGCAGCATCATCCCCATGGCCTTTGCCGTGGAACCGGATTTGGTCTCGGTCTCCGCCAGGAATATACCGGGAAACTTCCGCCCCACGTCAAAATAACTGACCACGTTATAGGCCAGCCCCTCCTTGGTCCTGATTTCGGACATGAGTCGCGAGTTGAAGCCGTTCCCCCCCAGAATGAAATCCATCACCCTGATGGCGTAAAGATCCGGGTTATCCTTGGTGATCCCCCTATGCCCCATCCGGATCACCGACTGATCGATCTCCTTCTTGATAAAGAGCATCTCGGGTTTCAGAACCATCTCCGGCCAGGGGCCCTTGGGGAGTTCCGGATCCCCCTTACTCCACCCCCCGAGTACGGCGTTCAGTTTTTCCTCCAGCTCTTTTCTCCCGATATCCCCTGACACGGCCAGGATGACGTTGTTGGGAAGATAATACTTATGATGAAAAGCGATGAGGTCGTCCCGGGTGATCGCCTTCACCGTCACGGGTGTGGGGTAACGTCCCAGCGGGTGCCCCGCGTAGATCGCCTTGCGCAGCTCCCGCTCCGCCACCCCCTTGGGGTCATCGTTCTGGCGACGAAGCCCTTCCAGACTCATCTTCACCGCCAGGTCGAACCGCCCCCGGTCGAAGGCCGGCGTCATCATCACTCCGGCAAAGAGCTCCAGAGTCCGGTCAAAATTCTTGCGCAGGGAGGTAAGGGAGACATTCCCCAGGTCGGCGCCGATGGTGCACTCCACCCCGGAGGCCATGAACTCCAGTTCGGCGTCCAGCAGTTCCGGCGTGGAACCGGCTATCCCGCCGCTGCGCATCACCGCCGCCGTCAGTCCGGCCAGTCCAACTTTTTCCGCCGGTTCGTAGATGCTACCGGTCCCCACGTGAGCGGTAACGTTGACGAGGGGGAGTTCCCGGTCGGAGATGAGATAGACAATCATGCCATTGGCCATGACGAACCGCTCGGCCTTGGGAATCTCGTACTTCATGGGGGCAAACGTCATGGTCCGGGGATTCACCGACTCCGCAGCCACGGCCGGGCCGACAACAGCCGCTGCCATAATCCCCGCTACGGCGATAATCCTGATGCAGAGTACCCTCATTTCGCCGCCTCCTTCTTGGTTATGGTTCCCACAATCATCTGCTCGGGTACGAGGTACTTCCGCGCCACCCGCTGCACGTCGGCCGGGGTAACGGCAGAGATCTTCTTCCGATGCTGGAGTAGGTAGCGCCAGCTGCCGGTGGTGGCCTCGTACTCAGTGAGATTACGGGCAAGACCACCGTTGGTCCCCATCTGGCGGACCTCTTCATACTCCATCCGGTTGAGGATCTGCTGCAATTCCCGTACGGTGACCGGCTCGCTCTTGAGCTTTTCAATCTGGGCAATGATGGCCTGCTCCACCTCCAGCGTCGTATGGGGGCTCCGGGGGGAGGCGGAGAGGAGAAAGAGGTTGGGATAGCGGCTCCCCGGCGCCGAGAAGGTGGAGACCTCGGAGGCAATCTGCTGCTGCTGCACCAGCTCCTTATGGAGCCGGGAGGTCCGTCCTTCGGCCAGGAGCGCATCGATCACATCGAAGACGTAGTCGTCCGGGTCGGGATAGACCGGCTTATGAAATCCCATCAGGAGTTGCGGTTCCGAATCCAGCCGGAGAACCAGCCGCTTCTCTCCCGGCTGCTGCGGCTCCTCCACCGCCACCGGCGGCACCGGGGTCCCCGGAGGGATATCACCGAAGTACTTCTCCACCAGAGCGACCACCCGGTCCGGCTGAATGTCACCCACCACCGCCACGATGGCGTTGTTGGGGGCATAATATTTGTGCAGAAACGCCTCGGCCTTGGTGCGGGTCAGGTTTTCGATATCCGACATCCAGCCGATGGTGGGCTGGCCGTAGGGATGGGCCACAAAGGCAATGGCCAAAAAATTCTCCCAGAGTTGCCCCTCGGGCTCGCTGTCATAGGAGCGGCGCCGCTCCTCCATCACCACCGACCGCTCGGTATAGAACTCCCGGAACACCGGATTCTTCATCCGGTCCGACTCGATGGCGGCCCAGAGCTCCAGTTTGTTGGAGGGGAGGTTGATGAGGTAGGTCGTGCCGTCCTTGCTGGTAAAGGCGTTGTAGCTGTTCCCGCCGTTCTTGGAGTAGATCTGGGAAAATTCCTCCTTCACCGAGTAGGCGCCGGCCTCCTTCTCCAGTCCGGCCAGCTCCTTCTCCAGGGAGGTGATCCCGGCCAGATCCCCCTGCTCCCGCTTGGCCTTCTCCGCCATGATCTGCTGGGCGGTACGTTCGATCTTGTCCAAGATCGGCTTTTCCCTGGCATAATCGGTGGTCCCCAGGGTCTTCGTCCCCTTGAAGAGCATATGTTCCAGGAGGTGAGCCAATCCCCGCTCATCGCTCCGTTCGTCCACGCTCCCCACCTTGTAGCGAATCCAGGTGGAGACCGTGGGTGACGTGTGCCGCTCCACCATGAGAAGCTTCATCCCGTTCTTCAATGTCCGTTCGATTACCTTCTCCTCCAGCCCCTGTCCCAGAGCGGCGGTGGCCGTCAGGGTGAGGAGAAGTGCTGCCAGTCGTACGATTTTGCACATGCGGTTCCCTCGTGGTTTTAATATGTGGTCAGACCAAACGCCCTAAAAATCCTCTCCGCACTCTGTTTCAATTCAGGTTCCATCCGCGCATGAATCATGGCGCCTCTGGCATATGGTCTCCTCCCCGTAACGTTTCCCAAATCGTATCTCGTTTGACACATCAGAGGCAAGTTGAAATGCTTCTCCGGGTTTGGTATTCGCTACACAGTGTTACCGAATAGCTACAGCAGATCAAACAATATCAGTACACAAGGGACGATCATTTCTCCGGAAACAGCGAAAGACTACCCTGCGTCGCCGGAGGGTTCACCATTGTTGGACTGAACAGCGCCTCGAATTCACCGGCGTCCTGCGGGTTCGGCCATGGGAGTGCGCCCTTTTCGCGCAGTGCGTCCAAACCCTTGGACGACTCCCCCGTGGATCGGACATAAACAGGAAGAAGCCTTAGCTTGTCCAACTGCTCAACAGCTCCCGCCCAAGTTCCTCCCTTGTTGACATCAGAACTTACCACCAGCGCCGCATCGGCCAAAGCATAAATCACCTTGTTCCTCTGCATGGCATGGCCGACAGTAAATCCCGCGCAGGGGTCATAGGGGGAAATCAGCACCAATTGCTCTTCAACAATTGAGTTACGATTCTCACGTTTCAGAGCGACCTTCTCCAAGCTATCGGCAAGAACGCCGACAACGTTCCCTCCTGCTGCCAACGCGCCGTCCATGGCCGCCTGATCAATCCCCTTCGCCCCACCGGAGACCAGCGTCCTCCCGCATCGGGCTGCCAAATTGCCGGCGGCCATAGTGTACTCAATCACCGGATGATTTGTCTGCCGCGATCCCACCACCGCGAGGCCGCCGCTGGTCAACAGCCTGATATCGCCGCAACCATACAACAGAGGGGGCGCGTCTTCCCTCAGACGTCCCTTCAGCCGCCGAGGATATTCCGCGTCGGCACGGCTCATGACCCAGATGGCGCGAGACTCCCAACGCTCTACCACCTGACTCAACAGGAAACCACGTCTCACCAGACGCCCCAACCGCCCTTCATCCATGACCGGCTGGCAAGCGCGAAACAGATCTCCGTCATCCGAGGATAAAAGATCCGCCGGCTGACGCCCAAGTTCACGCAGGTGACGAGCAAGACAGTTGTACTCACCGGGAGTCAGCAGATCAGGGGACAAGGGGGCATGTCCGACCATCAACGGCGCCGTGAGGAGAAGGATTGCCTGGGCGTTGGGTGAAAGGGGGAGAGCCATCATTCCCGCCCTGCCTGGGCAAGGGCCACCGGCCAGACCTCACCGCTGCCGTGACTGCGCAACAGCCACGACGCGACGGTGAAGGTCCAGCGTGAATCCACCAGGTCATCCACCAGGAACAGGGGACCTCGCCGGGGAAGCCGTGGTGCACAAAAGGCCAGGGAGCCGTCGATGTTTCGCGCCTGCTGACTGCTATTTGCCATTGTCTTCTGTTCAGGACGATGATTCGTTTTGGCCAGGACGACATGAAAGGGGAGACCAAGGGCGTCAGCCAGTCGCCGGGCGAAGTCGGGAACGAGATCAGGATGGCGAAGGGAGGGGATACAGGTCACCCAGGTGGGGTACGTTTGCGGATTCCACTCTCCCATCATCTTCACGCAAGCGTCCACTAACTCATGGGAGAAGTGGAGATCAAGGGATCTACCACGCCCCACGTCTCCTCCCCAACCGGCATCACCCAGAATGGAGAGCGCCCTTCCCGGTTGAGCCAGATGCCCCTGGGCAATGAATCCCTTCACCCCATATTGTGGCATCCCGCCGTCCGGCCATTTCTTGCGCGGCTCAAAGGGAAGCCCGTCGCGACACAGATACGCCACAGCCTCCCGGACCACCCCCTCATCCACCGTGGTGGGGAGTGGCGCCAGGGGAGGAGGAGTGACGCCGCTGGGATCGCCGTCCAGCGCCCGGACGAGAAAACCCATATGTTCGCCGAAGGGGAGCCTGACGTACTCCTGCATCTGCTCCTGCTCGGTGCGGCGCAGTGCCGTAAGCCGCTCCGCCCGCTCCCAGAACCCCTCGCTCAACTTCGCTGCGGTGAGTTGCCACTTGTGCCCCTGCTTGGCCATGGGGGCGGGAGATTCCAGGGAGAGGAGAGCCATCGTCTTCTCGATCCTTCCTTTGCTGACATTTACCCGGGCCATGATCTCGGGCACCGACAACCCGTCAGGCTCTTTCTCCAGCGCTTCAAGAACGGCGGCCACCTCCCGGCGGGAGGGGAAGGCGCTCTTGATGAACCAGTCGGTGATGTTCGTCTCTTCTTCGCCGCTCAGCAGGACGCCGTAGGCGGCATTCAGGGCGCGACCCGCTCGGCCTGCCTGCTGATAATAGGCCACCACCGAACCGGGGGATTGGTAATGAACCACGAAGGCCAGATCCGGCTTGTCGTACCCCATCCCCAGGGCCGTGGTGGCCACCAATGCCTTCACCCGGTTATGGAGCAGCGCCTCCTCCAGTTCTTCCCGGCCGGGACCGGTTTGACCGGTGTACGCTTCCACAACGTGACCTCGGCTCTTCAACCAACCGGCCACCTGCTCTGCATCGCGCACCGTCAGGGTGTAGATGATCCCATGCCCCTGAAGCGTCCCCAGCTGCTCCGCCAGCCAGGCCAACCGCTCCGCCTGACTGGGGAGAGAGATTGTCTGGAGCGAAAGGGAGCTCCGATTCAGGTCCCCCCGCGACACCTCCAGCCTGGGCCCCAGCACCGAAGCCAGGTCCGCCAGCACCCGGTTGTTGGCGGTGGCCGTGGTGGCCAGGAGCCGCAGATTGGGAGGGAGCGACCTGACGATCCGCTCCAGGAGACGATAGTGAGGACGGAAATCGTGCCCCCAGTCGGAGATGCAGTGGGCCTCGTCGATCACCAGCAGCGAAATCTGCCCGGCGATGCGGGCCAGCACCTGGGTCCGGAACCGCTCGTTGGCCAGCCGCTCCGGCGAGATCAACAGGATGTCGATCTCGTTCTTCCCAAACCGCTCTTCCACGTCACTCCATTCATCCAGGTTATCGGAGTTGATGGTGGCGGCCCGCACTCCCATCCGATGCGCCGCCGCGATCTGGTTACGCATAAGGGAGAGAAGAGGAGAGATCAGCAGGGCCGGGCCGTTACCCTCTTCCCGGAGAAGCCTGGCGGCGATGAAGTAGACGAAACTCTTTCCCCAGCCGGTACTCTGCACCACCAACAGGCGACCTCGCCCCTCCACGATGTGGCGAATGGCCTCTTCCTGGCCATCACGGAACCGGGCGCCGGGAGACCCCGAACCGATTCTGAGAAGCTCCAGCGATTTTTCCGATTGGTAGGTCATGACAACCCCCGTTTACACGTTAGTATCAGAACAGCGAAAACTTCACGTACCGGCCGGGGTTCGCCTTGATGTCATTCACCAATTCGTCCACCGAGTTTACCATCTTGTCCATTTTATTATACAACTCCTTGTCGCTCACCAGTTTCCCCGCGGTCCCCTCCCCCCGGTTGACCCGGGTAGCCACCTCTTCCACTGCTTTCAGCGAATTATCGGCACGGGTCAGAAGGTCGTTCCCCTTATCGTAGAGTTTCCGGTCGCTGAGAAGGAGGCCGATACTCCCCTCCGGCGACGTGATCTTCCGGTTCAAGGACCGGACATCCTCGGCGGCCTGGACACTCTTGTCGGCCAGAACCACCAGCTTGTCGTAGAGTTGGCGATCATGAATAAAACGGTTCATGGTTCCGTCCGACTCGCTGATCTCCTGGAGGGTACGGTCGGCACGATCGAGAATGGCAAGGAGCTTGTCATAGGGCTCGCTACTCCCCACCAGTTTGCCGATGGTCCCTTTGCCGCTGTTGATGCTCACGACGATCCTGTTCAGCTGCTTGGAGAGAACCACCAGATTGTCATAGAGTTTCGGGTCCTTGGTAAAACGGCCAAAAGTTCCCTCCCCCTGGTTGATCCTGCCGATGATCCCGTTGAGCATCTCGAAGGAGGTGTCGGCCTTCTTCATGACATCTTCCAGACGAACCGTCTGCATACCCACCAACCGTCGCAGCGGTTGAGCGGAATAACCGGCGCCGGGGGTGATGTCCACATATTTTTCACCCATCAGCCCCCGGGTCTTGATGGTGACGATGGAATCGGCGCCGACCTTTTTCAGGGAAGCCCCGTCCACCTCCAGGACGATCTCCACCTCATTGCTTTTCTCGGGATGCTCGAAACCGATGGCCGTGACAACCTCCACATCCATTCCCGCCAGCCAGACCGGAGCCCCCGCCTTCAGCCCCGCCACGTCTTTCATGATGACCGACAGCGTCTCGGTGGAGGCGAAGAGTTTGGTCTTTTGCCCCATCAGGATTATTCCACCAGCAAGAAAGAGGAGGGCAACGATAATGAAAATCCCCACCCGCACCTGTGCCCATGCTATGTCGTCACTTCGTTTCATCTCGCCCCTCTCTTATAAACCTTTTCACCATTCACAATTTTGTAAAGAGCGATTCGTCCGTCGGTTCCAGAAACTCCCGGATCGCCGGGTGATCCGAGGCAAGCATCTCCTCCCTGGTCCCCTCAAAGATCATCCTGGCCTTGTGGATGAAGGAGAACCGGTCGGAGACGTTGAAGGCGGTTTCCAGGTCGTGAGTCACCATGAGAATGGTCTTCCCCTCGGCCTGGAGCAGTCGGATGACATTGCAGATATTGTAGACACCGATGGGGTCGAGACCGGTGGTCGGCTCATCGAAGAAGATGTAATCCGGTTCGCAGGCCAGCGCCCGGGCGATGGCGGCCCGCTTCTTCATCCCGCCGGAGAGCTGGGCAGGGTAGCGATTGATGGTATCCTCCAGTCCGACGAAGGAGAGTTTCTCCCGGACCACCCGCTCCACCTCCCTCTCCGGTCGACCCTCCTCCAACAGACGGTACCCCACATTCTCTCCCACCGTCATGGAGTCGAAGAGCGCCCCCCCCTGAAAGACGATGGCGATGCGGCTCCGGAGTTGAATCAGCTTCCCCTCGGAAAGGTGGCCGATCTTCTCTCCGTCGATGCTCACCTCCCCCGAATCTGGTTTGAGAAGCCCCAGCATCAGTTTCAGGATGGTGGTCTTCCCCACCCCGGAGGCTCCCAGGATGGTTCGGTTGACCCCCTTCGCCACGAAGAGGTCAACATCCTGGAGGATCGTCCTCCCGTCAACGGAGTAGGTCAGATTGTCCAGCTGAAGCCCCTGTGTCACCAGTCAACCCCTTTCTTGGTCCCAACATAAGCATACTATAAGCGAAAAGTGACGGAAGGGCAATGTTCGCGTATGGTGCGTAGGGTAGCGATTCGGGGAGGAAAAGACAAGTTGTAATCAATGACACAAACAAGGTATCCTCCCGTCCCATGAAACGCTATTTCACCGAACATGTGCAGAACCGGCTCCGGGAAGAGATACTGGACGCCGGCGGCAATGAAGTTTTTTTCCTGGGGCGAACCGACGAGGCAAAGATCGTCATCGACGTGGAGCCGCTGGCCCGGGGAAACCGGGATGCCGTGGCCGCCATCATGATCACCGCCGCCTACGGCGATGTGGTCATCCATAACCACCCCTCCGGTCTGTTGACCCCCTCGGAGGCGGATATCGGGGTCTCTTCCCTGTTCGGCAACCGCGGGGTCGGTTTCTACCTCATCAACAACGAGGTCACCAGCTGCTTCCAGAGTGTCCCCCCCTTTGCCCGGAAGGAGCTGGTTCCCCTTTCCTATCCCGAGATCCAGGGGCTCTTCGGCCCGGAAGGAACCATCGCCCGGAAACTCCACGGCTATGAATTCCGGGAAGAGCAGATACGGATGTGCTTTGCCGTGGCCGAGGCTTTCAACGGCGGCCGTATCGCCGTCATCGAGGCGGGTACGGGAACCGGCAAGTCGCTGGCCTATCTCCTCCCCGCCATCTTCTGGGCGCTGCGCAACAAGGAGCGGGTCGTCGTCTCCACCAACACCATCAATCTCCAGGAGCAGCTGATCAGAAAAGATCTCCCCTTTCTGCAATCCATCATACCGGATAAATTCCGGGCGGTTCTGGTCAAGGGGCGGAGCAACTACCTCTGCATCCGGAAGCTGGAAGGGATCAAGATCGAGCCGGCCCTCTTTCCCGACGAGCATGCCACGGAGATGCAGGCAATCATTGAGTGGAGCGCCAAGAGCGCGGAGGGGTGCCGCAGCGATATGAGCGTCCCCCCCCGGGACGAGCTCTGGGAAGAGGTGGCCTGCGAGGCGGACCAGTGCGGCCGGGTCAAATGTCCCTGGTATACCAAATGCTTCTTCTATTCGGCCCGGCGGGAAGCCGCCGGGGCCGACCTCCTGGTGGTGAACCATGCCCTCCTCATGGCCGATGTGGCGGTTCGCAGCGAGACCGGCTATGAATCGTCGGCGGTGCTCCCCCCCTTTTCCCGGCTCATCTTCGACGAGGGACACCACCTGGAGGATATCGCCACCAGCTTTCTCTCCAGCCAGGTCTCCCGCTACGGACTCCTCAAGACTCTGGCGGGGCTGCAACATCCCCGGAGAGCCCAGAAGGGGCTCCTCCCCCGCCTGTCGGCCCTTCTTTCCCGCGACCTCCCCGACAGCATGGAGGGGCTCTTTCATGAAGTAGCCGGCATCGTGGAGACAATCCTCATCCCCGGGCGGCTGATCCTGGCCGACGCCGTGACCTCCACCATGGACACTCTGGCCCTGGGACTCCTGGAGCAGCTGCGGGTTCCCCAGGAGCGCCATGGCGAGTACAAGCTCCGGCTGATCCCGGAGCTCTACGCCACCGGCTTCTGGAAGGAAACCGAGAAACGGGCAGAGGAGCTGGCACGGCAGATGAACGACTATGTGGCGGCTCTGGGGCGGCTCTTCAAGTCGTGCGACAAGATACCGGAGGAGCTCCGGGAGAAATTCTCCGGCCTCCTCACCGACCTGAAGGGTGTTCGGGGTAGGCTGGAGGTGGCCGTGGAGAACCTAGCCGCCTTCACCCTCCGGGGAGATGACTCCTGCCGCTGGTTCGAGTTGAAGAGCGGCGGGCGGGGGATGACGCTGAAGCTCTGTGTCTCGCCGCTGGAGATCGCCGCGGCCTTCAAGGGGACGGTGCTGGACCGGTTCCGCACCGTGGTGGTGACCTCGGCCACCCTGGCCGTGGGGGAGAGCTTCTCCTTCCTTAAAAAACGGACGGGGATCGCCCTGGCGGCCCCGGAGCGGGTGACGGAGCTCCTCCTCCCCTCCCCCTTCGACTACCGGCGGCAGGCCTTCGTGGGAATTCCCTCGGACATCGCAGAACCGACCTCCTCCGGCTTCGACGCGATCCTGGAACCCCACATCCTGGAAGCGCTCCTGGTCTCTCAGGGGCGGGCCTTCGTCCTCTTCACCTCCTACGATCTCCTCCGCCGGGTCTACGACCGGCTGGCCGTCCGCCTGGCAGCCGAGGGGCTCACCACCCTGAAGCAGGGGGAGATGAACCGGAGCCTCCTCCTTTCCCGTTTCCGGAAGGAGAAGAACGCGGTCCTCTTCGGTACCGATTCGTTCTGGGAGGGGGTGGACGTGAAGGGAAAGGCGCTGGAGCTGGTGATCATCACCCGGCTCCCTTTTCGGGTCCCCACCGAACCGGTGCTGGAGGCCCGCTCGGAGCATATCGCGGCGGCGGGGGGAGATCCGTTTCAGGAGTACACCGTCCCCCAGGCGGTGATCAAGTTCAAGCAGGGGTTCGGCCGGCTGATCAGGAGCCGGGACGACCGGGGGGGAGTCCTGCTGCTGGACAGCCGCGTCCTCTCCAAGGGTTACGGCAGAACCTTTCTCCGCTCCCTCCCCCCGGTGGAGATCATCAGCGCCCCGGGCACGGAGGTCTATCGCCGGATGCGGGAGTTTTTCACGGAGTCGTGAGCATCGACGTTCAACAAATCCTCAAGAGACTGTTCACCCCGAGGCAGCAAAGGGTGTGCACTTTTAACGTCCCCGCATCCTCTCGCCCAAAAGCAACATAAATAGCCTCAAAATTAAATTATTATTTACATTGCACGACAATAAAAAAGTTAGGGGGGTAGCTAGTTAGCTCCTCTTCCCCTGCTCTTGGTTACAATTGTACTGGAACTCATTCTGATACACGATTTATGGGGACTTCGGTTCTGCTTTGCATTCTCTGCGATAGACCGCTTTTCCGATTGAGTACCAAACGAATCAAAACCGGCACACGGATGACACGGATCTTCACGGATAAAAGCGGTGCACTGAGCGAAGTCGAAGGGCGGATCAATCTTTTGGTTCAAACCCTAAGCCTGTTTTTGCTTGATCCGCCTTGATCCGTTTCATCCGTGTCATCCGTGTGAAAAGCTCTTATGTTTTTCTCTACTGTTAGTTAGTGCCTTAAAATCTTTAGCAGGAGGAGCTAACTGGCTACCCCCTTTGTAGAGTTAACCGTCTCATGCTGAGGACCAATACTATACCAACAACGCGTAACGCAACAGGATGATGCTATTAGAGCATTCTACATCGGTTTTTATCTGAATCAACGGCGGCGGGATCGCAGATAACCCATTACCTATTGCTTGATGGGTTTCGCCTTAAAACCGAGGTCAAAATTGCACATTATCCTGATAACCTCTAATTTTCAGCGTGAAAGATGGGGTAAAAGCCCTGCTCAATGAGGGGATGTCATGAGCTAGGGCACTAAACGCCTTAGATTATGACAATGATAAATACTGTATCCAAC
>CAIUUR010000382.1 GCA_903902345.1 uncultured Geobacteraceae bacterium
CCCTACCCCTCACCTTGCCAAAATTCAATCTATAGACTCTCACGCCCTGGCCGTGGCTATCAGGCGTAATTTGAAATGGCCATTGACCAACGCCAAAGGAAAACCACTTTTCAACGCCGACGGCACCCCGGCAACCGAGAACAAGATCGGCGTTGACCAGTTCACCCCGCACGACCTCAGGAGAACGGCGGCAACCTTCATGTCTCAGTTGGGGGAATTGGACGAGGTGATCGATGCAGTTCTGAATCACAAAAAACAGGGGATCATCAAAGTTTACAATCAGAACCGCTATGATCGGGAAAAACAACAAGCTCTTGAAGCTTGGGGGAGAAAATTACAATCCATTATTTCCGGAGGAAGTAAGAACAACGTGGTAAGTATTGGGACAGCTAAGGGAATAAAGGCCGCTTGACTTGATACTAAAAAAAAGTATATGGTGATATATGGCATGGATTACAAAACTTACCCCCAAAGCAGAAAAGCAGTCAATAAAACTACCTAAATCCGTAATGGCGGCGCGTCTCATGCTGATGCAAGACATTGAGACATTAGGTCCCGTGCGGGGTGACTGGCCGAACTATGGGAAATTAACCGGCAGCCGGCACCACTGCCACCTGAAAAAGGGTAATCCGACCTATGTTGCCGTGTGGACTGTAGATAAAGAAACGATCAAAGTGGAGGTAACTTATGTTGGCACACACGAAAAAGCACCCTACTGACGACGGCCTTGTGTCTCTCCAGTTCCGGGTTCACCCAGCCAATGTGGAGCGCATCAAGCGTTATGTTGAGACGGTAGAACCTGTTGACGGTGATAACGGCGGGATCACCGCTGATGAATTTTTTGATAAATATTTCACAGGCAAATCAAGGTGGGCGGTTGCCTTGTGTGGTTACAGGACACGCGAAGGATTGACGCAGCGGGAACTTGCAGACAAAACCGGTATTCCGCAGCGGCATATTTCCGAGATGGAGAACGGAAAGCGAACTATCGGCAAGGAAACGGCCAGGAAGATGGCGGCGGCCATGAATGTTGACTATCGAGTGTTTCTCTAAGATATGAGGAGCCACAATCCTCATCTAAATCAATAAATAACATTCCCGGCAAAAACTTTAATCGGCCTTCTCGACATATCGGGAGGCCGTTTTTTTGTATCTCTCTTGTGTTTACTGACAATTATTCCGGCGGGAGGCAAATTCCGCTCTGAGATTATCCTGAATAATCTTTGAATGTGCTGAGAAGTTCTGCAAGTTGCGGGGCAAGGCGTTCAGGTATAGTGGTCCCCAGTTTTGCCTCCCTGCATATCCCGACAGTCATTGTTTCTGCCAAATCATCAACGGAACCGGACGACATACTCGGTCGGGTGCAACTGCGCAACGGCAACACGATCTTTGTGCCGGGCAACCTGCTGCAGGCGTATGAAAAGGGGTATGCCATCATCTTCGATGAAATCGACGGCTACAATCCGGAAGTGCTTATGGCCTGTCACCGGCTGCTGGAACGGGCGGTGGTGACTTTGGATGACGGCACCATCGTCAATCCTGCACCACGCATCTACATGGCGGCAACTGCCAACACAAGGGGTGATGGGCACGGCAGTGATATCTATGCAGCAACCAATATCTTCAACCCGAACAGTCGGGCATTATGAGCAAAAAAGCCGCTCGTTTCCTCAACTCGACTGGTGGAACAATTATGACACAGCAAGCCCCCAGGAAGAAACCGCACGGATCGCCACAGGAGCCAAACTCCACGAGGCCGTATTCAAGATGGAGCGAGCTGTTACCAAGCTAGAGATTGGTCTTATCAGCAGGGGGGATACGAGGTGGCGAATGCCGCAGCATACGCTCTCCATGTCACCCTGTTTGGCCTGCGTGGTGTTGCGGTCTGTTCCCTCGAATTCAGCGGGAAGGAGCGGGAACCGGACGTGAACATCCTGGTGGACTTCGGCAGGAAACCGGCATCCGAGAACTTCAATCATTATCCGTTTGACGGCACACCGACTCACCAAGCGCTCTGGGCTGGCCGAGTGATGCTGCTGCAACGACCTGAACCCCGAAAAATCATGTTGCTTCTGACTGACGGGGGGCCGGATAACGGGTGTGAGACCAAAGCCGCTACGAAACGGATCAGGCGGGATGGCATTGAAATCGCGGCAATCGGCATCATGGACAAGAACGTGAGGCGGTACTGGGACAACTATAAGATCATTCAATCCATCAACGATCTGCCGACTGCGATGTTCGGGGTGATGGAAGGATTGCTGACGCATAACACGGAAACCAGTTGATTCCCCCAAAATCCTTATTGCTCATTAAAGGCGATCCTGTTAATGTTGCGGCGTTTGGTTCCTAAAGGGGGGGTATGACATGGCGGGTTATGTACAATCATTGCCATACTCTCAACGGCTCAAGCCGACCTGAATACCATTACCGGCGTTACGGATTACATTCCCAGCGCCGGTTTTTTGTATAAATGCTGCAAGGTCGTCATAAGTTAATGCAGCAAGTGAACAAGTGAACTACGTCCCCCGAGGGGCCTAAGTTAATGCAGCAAGTGAACAGGCGAGTAGACCGGGCTCTCCCGGTATAGAAGTGATATTCATGTCTTCGTTGCCGCCTGATTTCGCAGACGATGTCACACTTCATATCAGTTATACACCAGTTGTAACCGGCCCCTC
>CAIUUR010000383.1 GCA_903902345.1 uncultured Geobacteraceae bacterium
AGCAGCAGGAACCGGGACAACAGCTGCCGGAACGACGGGCGGAGCAGCAGGAACCGGGACAACGGCTGCCGGAACGACGGGCGGAGCAGCAGGAACCGGGACGACAGCTGCCGGAACGACGTGCGGAGCAGCAGGAGCCGGGACAACAGCTGCCGGAACGACGGGCAGAGCAGCAGGAACCGGGACGGCAGCTGCCGGAACGACGGGCGGAGCAGCAGGAACCGGGACAACGGGTGAAGCAACCCGTTTCCCGGCCAGATAGTTTGCCGTGTACAGGTAGAGATCCCGATAGTCCGTCCGTCCATCTCCGTTGGCATCACCCCTTCCTTCGGCATACCCCTGAAGAAAACCGGTAAACGCAGCTTCATCTATTCCGTCACTCGGGGTGACCCCGCGATTCAAAGGGGGCGCAACTACCAGTGGATACTCGATCACTCGCCCCTGATTCAGAAGCGTTACCGACGCCTCAAAAACTCCGGTATCAGGAATAAGACCAAGAACGTACTCGCCACCTATCCGCTTCAAGGAAACCTGTTTAGCCCCCATGGTAGAAAAGTTCGGTGACTGCTGAGAGGGTGATTGAGGCGTAAGATAAACAGATAGCTCAGTTTTACCGTCCGAGATGGCTATGGAGGGTTCCTGCCGAAATCCGGGATATGCAGGCTGTGAAAAGAGGGCCGTGAGCGCCTGAACGGTTGTCCTTGGCCCGGTGTACTCCCTGAACAGGGCAAGAACATTCCCCCCCCTGCGGGTTGCCTCTTCGGAGATCACCGGAGAAGCGGGAGCCAATGGTGGTTCAGCAACCTTCTGTCTCATAACGGGAAGCGGACGGTCGGAAGTGGCCGTTGGTGACAGCGACGACGGTTCTGTCGTGGTCGGCGGCGTATCCCTCAAGGTTCCGGTAATCGCACCAGGCGGACCATCAGGAATACCGGAAAAGGGATCCCCCAAAAACCTCCCCTTAGCATCGGCCAGTATCTGAGGTTTCGGAATGGAAAGGGCACTCCCCAGGGTCGAAACAAGAGTAGCCGTAAACGAAGACACCTGTCCCGCATCCCGTGTAACCGTATTGAAGCTGAACATGGCGATACTGCCACTCCCCGAGATCCCTTGGGGAGAACTGCTCGTGATGACAACCCGAATCAATCCCGGAGTAGAGAAGTCGGGAATCATCATGGCGCCGAAAATAAGACCTCTCTGCTTGATCTTGGGCTCCGTGAGAGTAGCCGGATCATAGGACAAGGTTATCGTGATATCCCGAACCTCCTCCAACCCCCTCGCCACGACCTCGTACAGCCCATTTCCTCGTCCAGCAAGAACCAGCGCCGGCGCCCCCCAACACGACGCTCCGGAGAACAAAATCACCATCAGAACAACAAACGTTAACATGAATCGAGTACTGTGCATACCTGCAAAACACCTCTCTGAAGTCAGGGTTAAGGTAATGATAAAGGTAACGTGGGAGTCTCCACCTTTCGTCACTCCACCGGGAGGGGACCCGGGCGGAGCTCTCCGGAGGAGAAAAGGAAAAAAAGCCGGTAAAGATAATATTTGTAGAACTCGGTGAAAAGGAGCCGAAAACTGCCACCATAGCGCCACCACTCTTCCCGGAAATTGCGGGAATCCACCGGATGGGGATAGATGGCGATATCCTTGGAGAGAAGATTTCGGAAAATAAGCTCTGCCCGAAGCATATGGTAACGGGAGGTAATAAGCTGCAGGGACCTGACCTCTCTCTTGGCCAGCAGGTCGCGGGCGTAGATTGCGTTTTCCAGTGTCGTAGTCGACTGTTTTTCCAGGATTATCTGTTCCTCCGGTCGCTCCTTCACCAGATCACGCTTCCTGACAGAGGGGTCCACACCGATCAGGTAGAGTGCCGCGCCTCCTCCGGCGCGATAGAGACGAACCCCCTCCTCAATCCGCCCCTTCCCCCCAGCCAGGACAACCACGGCGTCTGCGGCAGCCTGTTTCGACTTCAGGGAAAAAACCTCCCAGGTAAAAACGATAAAGAGAGAGAGTACGGCAACAGCACTCAGGAGTATCCCGGCGATGAAAATACGGATCAATGACACGTAATAACTCCCCACCGGGCGACCGGATTGAGAACTTGTGAAAATAGCACTTGCGTGTTCTCCTAAAAACTGCTATAAAGTCACGCTTTAGATCATCAAGGAGGTTTCACCCATGTCCCGAGTCTGTGATGTCTGCGGCAAAGGTCCGAGCTTCGGAAATAACGTCAGTCACGCCAACAACAAGACCGCCCGCGTCTGGTATCCCAACCTCCAGAAGATCAAAACGATCAAGAGCGGTACGGTCAGGAGTGTCAAGGTCTGCACCCGCTGCCTCCGCTCCGGCAGAGTGACCAAGGCGCTGTAGCCGTTTCCGACGACCAGCAGGACCCAGGCCGCCGGCGCTTGTCGCCCGCGGCCTTTTTACGTTCAACTCAGCCGGTATAGGCGATGACCTCGATTTCCACGCACGCTCCCCGGGGGAGTCCGGCAACCTGCACCGTGGAGCGTGCAGGGGGAGCCGTGGAAAACCGCTTGCCATAGATACCATTCACCACGCCGAAGGAGGCAAGGTCCGTCAGGTAGATGGTGCTCTTGACCACCGCGTCGAAATCAAGATCGGCCGCAGCCAGAACCCCGGCTATATTCTCCATGACCCGTTCCGTCTCCAGGGCGACCCCACCCGCCACCAGTTCACCCGTTGCCGGGTCCAGGGCGATCTGCCCCGAAAGGAAGAGAAACCCTCCCACCTTCACCCCTTGAGAATAAGGACCAATGGCCTGCGGCGCCTGGTCGGTCGTCAAAACTTCCTTCATGGCTCCCCCCTATAAGCACAAAATAACAGTTCAAGGTTCAGAGTTCAAAGTTAAAAACTTTTCAATCTTAAACCTTGAACCCTGAACCTTGAACCGTCTTAGCCTTTCAGCCGTTCCACCTGAATGACACCCTTGATCTTCATGATCTGGTTGATGACCCGCTTGAGATGATCCAGATCCGACACCTCAACCTCAAAGAGGTTGACCCCCCGCTTGTCCACCGTGCTCTGTACCGTGGCGCTGGCGATATTAGCCTCACTGTTGGTGATGGCCAGGGTGATGTGCGCCAGAATCCCCTTTTCGTCGTGACAGGAGACCTTGATCCGGACCGGCATGACGCTCCCCTTGGCCTTGTTCCAGGTAACATCAATCCTTCGCTCGGGATCGCTCTCCCTGGCCAGAGTGCAATCCCGGGTATGAACGGTGACCCCTCTGCCACGGGTGATAAAGCCGACCACATCATCTCCGGGAACCGGATTGCAGCATTTGCCGAACCGGACCATGACATCCTCTATCCCGCTGATCTGGATCGCGTTGGCGGATTTACCGGTGAACCGCTCCATCACCTTGTGCAGGCGTGACTCTTTCCGCTCCTGCCGCTCCTCCAGATGCTCCGTGGGGAACAGTTTGCCAAAAATCTGATGGGAGGTCAGCTTACCGTAGCCGACAGCCGCCATGAGGTCATCCTCGGCCGTAAAACCGAATTCAACGGCTGCCCGCTTGATCTCCCCAACCTTCTGAAGTTTGGCGAAGTTCTGGGAATAGCGGCGGAAGTCTTTTTCGCAGATTTCCCTCCCCAGATGAATACTCCGGTTACGCTCCTCGGTCCTGATCCAGGAGCGAATCTTGTTCCGCGCCTTGGAGGTCTTGACAATCTTGAGCCAGTCCTTACTGGGGGTATGATGAGGGGAGGTGATAATCTCCACGATCTCCCCGGTCTGCAACTCGTACTTGAGGGGAACCAGCTTGCCGTTGACCTTGGCGCCGACACAACGGAAACCGACATCAGTGTGGACGCTGAAGGCAAAATCGATGGGGGTGGACCCTTTGGGAAAATCCTTCACATCTCCACGGGGGGTGAAGACGTAAACTTCCTCGGAAAAGAGGTCTATCTTGACGGTGTCCATGAACTCGCGGGAATCCTGGAGTTCCTGCTGCCACTCCAGGAGTTGGCGCAACCAAGCGAACCGCTTGCTGTCCTTATCGTCGTACCCCTTCCCCTCCTTGTACTTCCAGTGGGCCGCAATCCCCGCCTCCGCAACCCGATGCATCTCCGTCGTCCGAAGCTGTACCTCCATCCGTTCACCATCCGGTCCGATGACCGTGGTGTGAAGGGACTGATACATATTACCCTTGGGCATGGCGATATAATCTTTAAACCGTCCGGGGATCGGCTTCCAGGTGGAGTGAATAATCCCCAGCACCTCGTAACACTCGCGAATGGAGTCCACCAGAACCCGGATGGCCACCAGATCGTAGATCTGATCGATATCCACATTACGATGCTCCATCTTCTTGTAGATGGAGTAGAGGTGTTTGCTTCTTCCGGAGACCTCCCCCTTTATTTCGTGCTCTTCCAGTTTGCCGCGGATAATATGCATGACCTGTTCCACGTACGTCTCACGGGTCTGCTTCCGCTTGGCCACCTTGCCGGCAAGATCATAATAAAGCTGGGGGTTCAGATAGCGGAGGGAAAGGTCTTCCAGTTCGGTCTTTATCCAGGAGATGCCAAGCCGGTTGGCGATGGGGGCGTAGATATCCAGGGTCTCGCGGGCGATGCTCCGCTGCTTGCTTTCAGGCTGATACTGGAGGGTCCGCATATTATGGAGCCGGTCCGCCAGCTTGACCAGGATGACCCGGATGTCGTTGGACATGGCCAGGATCATCTTCCGGAAGTTCTCAGCCTGACTTTCTTCCTTGGTCTTAAAGTGGATCTTGCTGATCTTGGTGACACCGTCCACCAGCATGACCACCTCTTTGCCGAAGATCCCCTCCAATTCATCATGAGTCGTCAGGGTATCCTCGATGGTGTCATGGAGGAGTCCCGTGACCACCGACGGCACATCCAGCCGCAACTCCGCCAGTATCCATCCGGTCTCCAGGGGATGAACAAGATACGGCTCTCCTGAAAGGCGAGTCTGCCCCTGATGAACCTTGGCGCAGTAGACATACGCCTTTCGGATCAGGTTCAGGTCCGCCCCCTGATTATAGGAGGTAACCTTGTCGAGGATGTCGTTGAGAC
>CAIUUR010000384.1 GCA_903902345.1 uncultured Geobacteraceae bacterium
CGTGGCCGTGATCCTGGCCAAGCAGCGTTTGATGACCACGAGTTTTGACTATTACGAACTCCGCTACCCCCACGAAGGGCTCAAGGGGGGCTTCAACTACCAGAGCGTCCCCCACGTCACCCTTAAATCCATCGCCAATAATCCCGATATCGACGGTATTTACGAAGAGATGCACCCGGCCATTGAAAAGGCGTTGGCGGAGTTGAATGGGGCGTTGTCTCCCTCTCCCCTGGTGGGAGAGGGCCGGGGTGAGGGGGGAATGAAGGAATGGACCGTCCCCTTCGACTTCCCCATCGACTGGCCGGAAGATGCTCGTCTACCGTTCGACGCCTTTCACAAGGCCCGTCAGGCGATGCAGAAACAGATGGATTTCTCCATCGCCAGCCATGCCGAGCCGGAAACTCTCTACGACAAGCCCCAGGCTGACAAGAAGAAGCTTCGGGTCACCGGACCTTTTACCGTGGAAGCCGTTCCGTTCCCCACGGTCCTCTCCCTCGACGAAACGGAACACCAGCATGAAGCGGATGTGACCATTGCCCGCTCCGGCGAGTCGTCCCGCCAGCACCAGTGGCGCGACGAGCTGCTCAAAACCGGCATCCGGGGCAAGGGTGGGCAGATGCTGAGGTTCGCCGAACTGGAGACCATCCCCGGCACCCGGTACCTTCACGCCAGCGGCCACCTTGACAGCGGCGAGCGGGTGGTTGTCTCTTTTGGTCCTGAACATGCGGCACTGGAGCAACGTCAGGTTGAACTGGCCCTGCGCGAGGCGGGAGAACTCTTTCCCCTGCCTAAGATGATTGTCTACTGCTCGTTTACTTTTGACCCCGAGGCCGCCAAGGATATCGACCAGCTCAAGGGAATCACCGCTCTCAAGGCCCAGATGAACACCGATCTTCTCACCGAAGATCTGAAAAAGGCCCGTTCCGGCAACCAGAGCTTCTGGCTCATGGGACAGCCGGATGTGGAGGTCCGCAAGCTGAAAGACGGCAGCTTTCAGATCGAAGCTCACGGCTTCGACTATTTCGACACTACCAAGGGTGAGCTGGTTTCCGGCGGCAAAGGTAAAATAGCCATGTGGCTTCTGGACACCGATTACGACGAGCGTTCACTCTTCCCGCAACAGGTTTTCTTTCCCATGGCGGGCAAGGGTGAAGGGTGGCAGAAACTGAAAAAGGATATCCGGGCGGAATTGAATGAAGAGCTTCTGGAGCAGTTTCACGGCACGATTTCCCTCCCTTTTCAAGCAGGAGAGAACCGCAAAGCTGCGGTTAAGATCGTGGATGATCGTGGTATCGAGAGTTTGAAGATTATTCTGTTGGAGGTTTAATGATGAACTCTATTGACAATAAAACGCCGAATTTGAAATTTCATGTGCAGAACCTTGGTTGTATAAAGTCAGGCAACCTGGAAATAAAACCACTGACACTCCTCTGTGGGCCTAATAATACAGGTAAAACTTGGGCGATGTATGGTGTCTATGGTTTCCTTCACCATCTAAGCCCAAGCAGTAGACTTCCGGGCATGGAAAAGGAATTTGA
>CAIUUR010000385.1 GCA_903902345.1 uncultured Geobacteraceae bacterium
GGAGCGCCAGCTTGTTCCGGGAGGTTTCAAGCTCCTCCCGGGATCTCCTCAACTCCTCGATCTTTAACTCCAGTTCGGCCTGATGTGTCTGCAAGTCTCGGAGAGTTTTCACCGGTGCGACCTCCGGTACTCCACCCCCAGGGCGTCGGCGGTCAGGATCGCTGCTTCCACCATGGCCGCGGTTACGGGAAACCAGGACGCATGGATGGTCTCTCCGGGGGCGATGGCCGTCTCCGCCACGGTGCGGAGGTCGGCGGCGGAGGGTGAAACCAGGTCCAACTCCGCCAGGGTTATGGGGAGTCCCACCGAACAGCAGAACTCCTGAACCTCACGGATCTCACGGGAGGAGCGCCCTTCCAGTACGAGCTGGGCCAGAACCCCGAAGGCCACCTTTTCGCCATGGAGCCTGTTCCGTGTCGCCGCCAGGGTCGTCAGGCCGTTATGGATGGAGTGGGCGGCCGCATGGCCGCCGTTTTCCGAGCTGAGGCCGCTGAGCAGGATATTAGCCTCGACGATGGCCTCCAGGGCCGGGGTGACGACACCCCGCTCCACGGCCAGCCTGGCCTGGAGACCGTATTCCCGCAGGGTGTCGTAGCAGAGTCTCGCCAGAGCCAGGGTCGCCAGGGTCTGACCCCCGCCGCCGTTGAGCGGGTTCGGTTTTCCGCTCCGGGCGCAACTCCCCGATTCCCAAAAGGTGGCCAGGGCGTCACCCATTCCCGCCACCAGGAACCGGGGAGGTGATTGCGCCACCAGCGCCGTGTCCACCAGGACGCACTCCGGGTTATGGGGGAGGAAAAGGTACCTCTCGAACACCCCCTCGTCGGTGTAAATCACCGACAGGGCGGAGCAGGGGGCATCGGAGGCGACGGTGGTGGGGACGACCATCACCGGCGCCTTCATCTCGTGGGCCACGGCTTTCCCCGCGTCCATGGCGGAGCCCCCCCCCACGACGATAACGAGATCGGCGCCGCTTCCGGCGCCACGCTTCGCCAGGCGGTCGATCTCCCGCCGGGAGGAGATGCCGTTGAAGAGTTCCCGGCTGCTGCCGATCCCCTCCGCGGCAAGGCTCGCCTCGATGTCGGAGCCGCAGAGGGCCAGGGCGGTCTTTCCTCCGATGATGAGTCCGTTTTTACCCAGTCTGATGGCATGGAGCCCGATCTCCCTGACGGCTCCGGGTCCCTGAATGTATCTTCCCGCGGCAAGCAGCATCCGGCTCATGACACCCCTCCTGGCTTAATACCCGCCGCAGATACCGTCCATGGGGAGCTGCCGGGTAACGATCGGCACCCCCCTGGCTGCTTCCAAGGCGGCGGCGTAATCCGGTTCATCCGTTATCTCCGGGACTATCTGGATGTACGAGATGATGTCGTTGCCATCCACCACGAAGACGGCGCGGGAGAGGAGCTGCAACTCCTTGATCAGCACCCCGTAGGCGGCGCCGAAGGAACGTTCCTGGTAGTCGGAGAGGGTTGTCACTCTCTCTACTCCCGCCGCGGCGCACCACCGCTTCTGGGCAAAAGGGAGATCCAGGCTGACCGTGAGGACCACCACGTCGGAAGGGAGTTTGGCCGCTTCCTCGTTGAACCGGCGGGTCTCCGTGTCGCAGACGGGAGTATCCAGGGAGGGGAGGGCGCTGATGATCCTGGTCTTACCCTTGCTATCGGCCAGGGTGACAGGGGTCAGGCCGTTGTCCATCACCCTGAAGTCGGGGGCTCTGCTCCCCACTTTCAGCGCCGGACCCAGCAGGGTGACCGGGTTCCCCTTGAAGGTGGTTATGCCGATTCTCTCTTCCATCTCGACTCTCCTTTTTCCCGAATTATCCCGCGTGCGGTTTTCCGACCTCATCCAGGGGTACGCTGCCATGCCCCCCTTCCACATTGGGGGCATCCTCAAGCAGGTGGGCGGCGCAGAGGTTATTTGAGCTGTTGGCCTTGATCCCGCACTTCTTGCACTCCACGGTGGGCCTGTCCGAGAAGCTCGCTATGCACTCCTCCATCCCCTGCCGCCTGAAGGCGCACATGTGCATCTGGTGATTATTGCTGTCGCAACCCATTTTTTGCTCCTTTAGTACTGTTGTTACCAGTGGCTCCGTCCTCCGGGATCAAAGGCCGGTTGACTTCCACCGCCGGCGCCGCGGGTGTAGTAATCCTGGTAATCGTAGCTCTCGGCGGCCTTGGCTTCCCTGAGACGTTTCTTGTCCAGCGGGTGGGCCTGATCGGCATAGATATCCCGCAGCAGCTCTTCCACCACCCTGCCCAGCTCTTCCACCGTTTTCACGACCTCCACCTTATCGCAGTAGGAGCCGTAGGTTTCCATGAGGCAGTCGCCGCGGTTCCAGCTCTCTCGCTCCTCCGGGGTCAGCCAGAGGATGTAGCGGGCTTTTTCCCGGATCTCGTCCAGGACCCAGTCGTTGGCTTCGTCGTAGTTGTTCCGGCCGTCTCCCAGGATGATGAAGGCCGGTCGCCCCCGAAGATTTTCCAGATACCTCTTCTTGAAGTTCAAAAACACCTTGCCGAAGCTGCTGTTTTCGTCCAGATCGACGATATCACCCTTGTCGATGGTCTCCATCAGGTCGTTCACCGGCATATTAGCCAGCATGTCGGTGATCTCCGCCACCTCCCGGTTGAAGATGAAGCTCCGGACATCCAGCATCTGGTTGTGCAGGGTGTGGAGCAACAGCAACATGAAGCGGGCGGCATGACTCACGGAAAAGCTGACGTCACAGAGGACCACCAGTCGCGGTTTCTCTCTCCGCTTGCGACGCAGCGCCACCTGGAACGGGACCATGTCATGGCGATAATTCTTCCGGATCGTCTTGATGACGTGGAGTTTGCCGCGACTCTGATCGTTCTTCATACGTCTCATGTCTTTACGGAGGCGAAGCATCATCCGGGAAACCACGTCCTGCATGGCGGCCTGCTCTTCCGGGGAGAAGGTGATGCCCCGCTCCACGGCGTTCCCCTTGTTCAGTTCAATGGTCAGCGGATTCTGCGTATACCGACGGGTGGGGCGGGGCGCCTTGGCCTTCCCCCGGAACCCCTTCAGCTGGACGACGATCTCCTGACCGTCCGAATCGTCCGGATCGATCTCCGTCAGGCTCTTCAGTTCCTGCAGATCCTCCGGATTGATTTCGCTGTCGATTCGCAGGAGCGGGCCCGGCTCGTCGTGGTCATCCTCCTGGATTTGGTTCAGGTAGCTGAATTCCCCCTCCATGTTGATGAGGGGTGCATCCGGAACTGTCGAAAGGTCAAGATCGGGGTTGTCAGGTTGGAATCGATTGAAAAAGCGGTTAAACAGCTCATTGAACAGGGGGATGTCGTTGTGATTCTTCACCAGGGTCAGACGGAGGAGCTGTCGGGACAAACGGCGCCCCTCCATTCCCCCCAGCGCCAGGGCCTGGACCGCATCCAGGCTCTCGCCGGGGGAAACGCGGATACCGTTTTCACGAAGAAGTGCAACGAAGCGGGCGATGATCCGTTCCATGGCTAACTCAATTCCTGCAGCGCCAGATCCGTTACCTTCTGCAGGTCAGTCTGGTGTTTGGCGATTACCCCCACCGTATTCACCACCACCTCCCTGGTCAGCCGCGTTGCCTGGAGGATCGTGAGCACCTGGGCCCAGTCAAGGGTTTCGGAGACACTGGGAGGCTTGCGCAGATTCAGTTCCCGGGCCTTCCGGAGGAACCCCACCATCTGCTGGGCCAGATCCTGACAGAGGTCGGGGAATTTGACCCGGACGATGGCCACCTCCCGCTCCAGATCGGGATAACCGATATACAGGTAGAGGCAGCGCCGGCGGAGGGCGTCGGAGATCATCCGGGTGCCGTTGCTGGTGAGGATCGTCAAAGGCTTTCGTTTGGCCTCTATGACCCCCAGTTCGGGGATGGAGACCTGGAAGTCACTGAGGCATTCCAGGAGGAGCGCCTCGAACTCATCGTCGGAGCGGTCGATCTCGTCGATGAGCAGCAGTGACCGTTTCTCCGACAGGAAACTCCGGAGAATGGGGCGCTGCACCAGAAAGTTCCTGGAAAAGAAGAGACTCTCTTCCGAGGCCAGTCGCTCCACCGCTTCGCGCAGGTCGGCGGAGACGGAGAGATAGCCGTCCAACTGGGTCCGAAGCAGTTGGGTATACAGCAGCTGCTTTCCGTATTCCCAGTCATAGAGCGCTTTCCCCTCGTCGATCCCCTCGTAGCACTGAAGCCTCACCAGGGGGAAATCCAGGGCCAAGGAGAGCGCCTTGGCCAGACCTGTCTTTCCCACCCCGGGAGGGCCTTCTATGAGGATCGGCTTTTCCATCCGGAGAGCCAGGAACACGGCGGTGGCTATGGCTTCGTCGGCGATGTAGCCGCCTGTCTGGAGAAAATCCTTAACCCCTTGTTGCGTAATCATGATGGCCTCGTTTCGTTTGATGTGTCCCACTCTCGTACCGTTCTTTAATGCAAGTCCTGCGCCTTTTACCGGGTAATCGATGCCGGTTTTTTCCTGACCGGGGTACGGATGAAAAAAATGCCGCCGGCGCCGTTGAGGGTTTCCTCCTTGGGGGCCGGCGGCATGGGGTGTCACGTGAATCTACGGCTCAGGTAAAGATTACAGGCACTGGTTGAAGATCTTGATCATATCCTGCAAGCCGGTGTCGGTGGGATTCCCCTCGGTGCAGATGTCGTTCACGGAGAAACGGGAAAGCCCTTCGATATCCTTCTCCAATAGACCAAGATCCCTGAAGGTCTTGGTGATTCCCAGATCAGCTTTCAGTTCCAGACAGGCGTTGATAAATGCGTCACCGGCCTGCATATCGGACATACCGCATACGTTGATGCCGGCGGCTTGCGCCATCATCTTGAACCGCTCGGGGCAGGCCGGGAGGTTGAACTTCATGACCGGGCCAAGACCGATGGCGTTGCAGAGACCATGGGGAGCGTCATACATCCCGCCCAGAGCGTGGGCCATGCTGTGGATCAGGCCGAGACCGGCGCTGTTGAAGCTGTAGGCGGCGGCCATTTCGGCCCAGACCATCGCTTCGATGGCTTTGTCGTTGTTTCTGTTCATGGCCGATTGACGCAGGTTGCCGAAGATCAGCGAGATCGCGCTCAGGCCGGGGCCGTAGGCGGAGATAACACCCAGACGGGAGGTGATTGCCTCGACGCCATGAGCAAGGGCGTCCATCCCGGTGTAGCCGGCCAGGTCGCCAGGCATACACTGGTGGATCAACGGGTCATTCACCGACTTGCTGGGGGTACAGTTAGGATCGAAGAGAGCCATCTTGTACTTCTTGTCCGTATGATTGATGATGGAGAAGCAGGAAACTTCCGAACCGGTTCCCGAGGTGGAGTTGATGGCGAGCTGCGGGATCGTGTTGGCCTTGGTCGCCTTGAAGGCTCCTTCAAAGCTCCGGACGTCCTGGCCGTCATGGCTGTGAACGAGTTTGATGGCCTTGCAGGCGTCGTGGGAGCTGCCGCCACCCAGACTGATGATCCCGTCGAATTTGCCGGCGGCCAGAGCCTTGGCGCCAGCCATGACTTCAAAGTCCTTGGGGTTGGGGGTTACCTTATCGAACACCTCGGAGGCGACTCCGGCGGACTTCAACACGCCCTGAATGGTCTCGATGATCCCCGTCCCTCTCAGGCCGGTGGTCACGATGAGGGCATTGGTCATTCCCAGGGCCCGGGCGTCATTGCCGACCATGGTATGTGCGCCCCAGCCGACATTGACGGAAGGATAGGCGTGCATCATCTTGATGGGGTATTCCAGTCTCTCGTTCTTCAGGGTCCGTTTTACGTCTTTGTTGTGGGACATGGGTGCTTCCTCCTTGTGTGGTGTGTGCTGCTTTTGGGTGGCGGTTGTAATGATCTTTTTTGGAAACAAAGCTGTTGGTGCGGTTGAGCAGTTACGTTTGTTCTGACGGCGCCCTTCTCATGTAACCTCGTTCTATTTCCTTTGGACGATGCTGCGGGAAGTAGACGCCGTAAGCTGCTTTTGTCGCGACCTTTACCGTATAGGTTTCCTATAGCAAGGAAGATGCCAATTGTAACAATGGTTTATATACGGGTAGTTACGGATGGTGCGGGGTAACCTGAGGGTGGTGGTGGGGGGAGCTGTCGTGGAATAATGTAACATCTTTTGGTAAATGCGGGTTCATTGCAGCTATGGATATTATCCACAGTGGGGAATTTTACCCCGTCTGGGGGAGGGAGGTTCGAAAAACTTTCCTGCAAGGTAAAAAAAATCCGGTTTCAGCGCCTTCTTTTCTGCTCCCCCACCACCCGTCTCACCCTGCACCGGTCGTCCGGCGCCAGGAGATTACTCTGACTTTCTCAAGCCCGCCCCCTGCACCCTCCGCCGGAGACGGAGGGTGAGGGGGCAATGCGGGTTTTCCTCCCCCCACCCAGCAATGGGAGCAGGTCAGGTTGCAGGAGCCGGTGATGGCTATGGTCAGTATCCCCGGCTGGGCGGAGTCCCCCCTCCCGGAGGTGGATGAGGAGCTCTGAAGAATTCATGGGCGTAGGAGAGGTGGCGTCCGTTCAGGTGGGGAGATCATGGGGAGCTTCTTACCTCGCCATGGGGAACCTATTGTAGGAAATATCTACATGTGTGGATAAATGATCCAGTTGTTTCGGTTGGCCGTGGAGAAAATATCCAGTCGTCTCCTCCCGAGGAGCCTGTCGTTGTGAAGGTTCTCAACTGAGACCGTACCGCTCCAGCTTGGTGTAGAGGGTCTTCCGGTCGATTTCCAGGATTCGGGCGGCTTTGCTCTTGTTCCCTTCCACCAGCTCCAGGACCAGCTGAATGTGGGCTTTTTCAACCACCCAGAGGGGTTCCGCCGAAGTTGCCGTCGCCGCTGTCGGCGGCGTGGCCGTCGGCTGAACCGCCATGGGGAGGGGGGATAACGGTGGGCGGGGAGACGAAAAGGGGAAAAGGTCGGCGGTAATGACTGATTCCGGGGCAAGGATGCAGGCACGGCGGATGGTGTTACGGAGTTCCCGCACGTTGCCCGGCCAGTCATAGGCGCAGAGTGACGCCGCCGCTTCCTCGGAGAGTTCCCAGGCGCCCAGATGGGAGGCATGGGAGCTTTTGAGGAAAAACCAGGTCAGGGGTATCACATCCTCTTTTCGTTCTCTCAAGGGGGGAATCGTGACGAGGAGGAGGTTGATCCGGTGGTACAGGTCTTCCCGGAATTCCCCGCGGTTGACGCACTCCATCAGATTTTTATTGGAGGCGAAGACGAAACGGACATCCACGCTGATGTCCCGATTTCCTCCCAGTCGACGGAAGGTGCTTGTCTCCAGAACCCGAAGGAGTTTGACCTGGACATCCAGCGGCATCTCGGAAACTTCGTCCATGAAGAGGGTGCCGGTATCCGCCAGTTCGAACAGCCCGGCTCGCCCTTTCACCGCCCCGGTAAAGGCCCCCTGCATATGCCCGAAGAGTTCGCTTTCGGCGGTATGGACGTTGAGTCGACCGCAGTTCACCGTCACAAAGGGTTTGTTCACCCGGGAACTGGCGTCATGGACCGCCCTGGCAACCAGTTCCTTGCCGGCGCCGCTCTCGCCGGTGATGAGCACATGCTCGTCAACTCGTCCCCACCGGGTGACTATATCGAGAACCTTGAGAATAGCCGGACTTTTCCCGACGATCTGATGATTCTCGAATTTGCTCACCTCCAGCTTGAGGTTGATGTTTTCCAGGCGGAGCCGGTTCTTCTCGGCGGCCTTGTCGATGACCAGTTCCAGTTCATCCAGCTTCACCGGTTTGGTGAGATAATCGTACGCTCCCTGCCGGATGCACTCCACTGCGGTCTCGATGGTGCCGTGGCCGGTGAAGACAATGACTTCGGGGAGAGCCGACTCGTACCGCATCCGTTCCAGGACCTCAACACCATCCATCCCCGGCATCCTGATATCCAGGAGAACCACGTTAAAGAGCTCCACCCGGTACTTGGCGAGACCCTCGATGCCGTCGGCGGCGGTTTCCACCTTGTAGCCGCTCCGGCAGAGCTCTTCCCGGAGGAGCTCCCTGAGCGGCGCCTCATCCTCGATGACGAGGAGCTTGATCCCCTTGCGTCCCGATTTGCCGGTCATGCGGGCAACTTCACGGTAAAGCTGGCGCCTTCATTCTCACGGGTTTCCACGATGATTTCTCCTCCATGGCGATGGATGATGTTGTAGGTTACCGCCAGGCCCAGGCCGACCCCCTGACCGACAGCTTTTGTGGTAAAAAAGGGATCCCAGATCTGGTCCAGCAGCGCCTGAGGGATTCCGCACCCGGAGTCCTTCACCGTTACCAGCACCCAGTCGTCATGGGTGAAACTGGTAAGGATGATCCGTCCTGCTCCTTTGATGGACTGGAGGGCGTTCATCACCAGATTCATGAAAACCTGCCGGAGTCCCGCCGCATCACCCTGGACAGGGGGGAGTTCCGGGGCGAGCCGTTCTTCAATGGTCACTTTTTCCGCGGTGGCCGTGGGGCGGACCAGTTCCAGGACCTCACCCACGATCTTGTTGAGGTCCACACACTCCAGGGAGCCGTCGGATTTGCGGCTGAAGGTGAGAAGGCCGTTGATGATCCCCTTGCAGCGGTAGGATTCACGGATGATCACGTTCAGGTAGCGCTGAAAAACCTCCAGCCGCTGGTCGCCGGCCAGCTCCGGATCGTCACGAAACCGTCGGATCAGCGCCTCGGCATACCCCGCCACGGAAGTGAGGGGATTGTTGATCTCATGGGCTACCCCGGCCGCCAGAAGCCCCACCGACGCCATTTTTTCCGACTGCATGAGCTGGAGTTCCTGGATGCGTCGGTGAGTTACCTCACTGAGAAACAACAATGCCCGGTTTTCACCGTGGGGATCATTGATGGGGGTGGCCGACGCCTCGAAATACCTGGCCCGGCCGTTTTCAGAGGTAGTGAAGGCAAGATTCCGGCTGTCGCCGTTGAGCGCCGCAGCCACGATACAGTCATCATGGGTGTGCTGCTCCCGCTCGGGATGAAAAAGCCACCGGCAGGAAGAGCCGAGCATGGTTTCCAGGGGGAAGAGCCGAGGGCAGACGTGGTTGCGATACTGGATGAAGCCGTTGGCGTCGTAGATGGCCACGCCGTTACCGATGGCGTCAAATACCGCCTGGAGTTCGTTTTGCTTGGTCTGGAGAGTACTGTTTGCCGTTTCAAGTTCCTGAATCTTCTGCTTGACATCGGAGTAGAAACCGATTTTGGAACTGTCCAGTCCCAGCAGACGGTCGATGATCCCCTCATCGATGCGGGTACGCTTGACAGAGTGCATCAGTAGACCCTTTCCAGGATGGAGAGAAGATCGCGCTTGGTTGCCTGGCGGGGTGAGGTGAGGATGCAGGCGTCATTCAATGCCCTGCCGGCCAATTCGGGGAGGTCTTCCCGAACGACTCCCAGGCTCCGGAGGCTGCGGGGTGCGCCGCTGGCTTCCAGGAGATGGTCGATGGCTTCCAGTACGGATTCCGAGACGGAACTGTCGTTCCCATCGTTTCTCACCCCCAGTCCCCAGGCCAGTTCCGGGAGCTTTTCCTGAACCACGGGGAGATCATACTTCATTACCTCGGGGAGAAGGACCGCGTTGACGCTGCCGTGATTGGCGTCATAATAGCCGCCGATGGGATGGGCCAGGGCGTGAACGATACCGAGAAGGGAGTTGGAAAAAGCCATCCCCGCATGGAGGCTGGCCCGGGAAAGGTTTTCCAGGTCGTCCCGCCGTCGCTCTTTTACCCCCCGGACAAAACTCTGGGCAAGGAGTCGCACGGCCCGGACGGCATGAACGTCGGTGAGGGTGGTGGCCGCTATGGAGAAGAATGCCTCCACGGCGTGGCTCATGGCGTCGGTGGCAGTGGTGCAGACGTACTCATCGGGGAGGGTTTCCAGGACGTCCGGGTCGGTGAGGCTGATATCAGCGGCCACGCAGCGGCTCATGATGGTCATCTTGCACCGACGCCTGCTGTCATTGATGATGGCGAACTGGGAAACATCCGCCCCCGTGCCGCAGGTTGTGGGGCAGAGGACCAGGGGTGGGAGGGGACGGTTGATCTTGTTGGCCCCCTCGAAGTCGTAGATTCTCCCCCCGTTTGAGACAAGAATGGCGATCCCCTTGGCGGCGTCCATGGCGCTCCCCCCGCCCAGACCGACGATGACGTCCGCCCCCTGTCTGAGATATTCTTTCGCCCCTTCTTCCACCTCGTAATCCTTGGGGTTGGAGGTGATCTGGTCGAAGAAGACGAATTGAAGTCCAGCTTCCAGGAGGCTGACCATGACCCGGTCCACCCACCCCGCCTTGAAAAGCCCCTGATCACTTACCAGGAAGACCTTGTGTCCGCCGAGACGGCGAGCGCAGGAGCCGACGTGTCGCAGCATTCCCCGCCCGAAGATGATCTCCGGAACCTCAAATTTGCAGTGTTGCAGGCCACTACCCTGAGTGTGCATCGTCATGTAGCTCTCCCCACCGCTCACGTCTGATTTTTGAACCCAGGCCTTCCCGCAGTCCTTCTGTGATTATAGCAAAACATATGCCGAATTGCCAAACAAGGTTTTTATATTTTTTGAATCTCGTCGCACCAGTTCATGAATTGTGGGGGTGACTCCTCCCCTGTTTCCGATATAAACGGTTGGTGTGGGAAATAATTCCACGGTGTAGCATAGCGCAACAGAGTGTGTAATGTGCTGGAATTAATAGTAAACATGATTTATTGTCCCATAAATACCCAAGAAGTTGATTTGGCAATATTTTGCATAACAGTATGAATTGTAACGTTTTTTATTTAAAAAACCAACGTTCTACTTTTTGGCATCAACCTTGCTCACCGTTGTTATCACATTAGTGTCGGGTGCCGCGCACTTCCGGTAGCGACGGGATGCGGGTGGGTGATGACCGTAAAAGAACGTCGTTACCGGTATGTGTGCGGAGAAGAGTCGTTTCAGTAACAGTCGTGGTTGTTGGAGCGGGGATTTCTTGCCTTCGGTCCCCGCTCCTTTTTTATACCGTTTTGTCCTGGAACCAGATTGAACAATCACTGCCCGTCCCGAGCGGATGCATACGACCGGAGCGGGCTACCTACAAGGAGGAGCACCTATGAAAAGATTCAGAGCAGTAGCAACGGGAGCCGCCATCATGACCCTCTCAACCCTGGGGACGGCCAACGCCGCCTTCGTCATCGGCGGGGAGAATGGCTGGCAACTCAGCACCGACGGTATCGTGGATGTTTTTTCGACGTATCAGTCCACCAGCCCCCTGGCCACAGGCGCAAGATTTACCTCTTTTCTAAGCGGTTCCGCAGAGCAGTACCAGAACTTCGGTGTTGAGGTCGGACTTCTCCCCTCTGTTGTTGCTTTTACCGTCAAGGCCCCAACGACGAGCGGCATCGACTCCAGCGTCAGGATCGGTATCTACCCGAGTATTCAGAATAATTCTCATAATAGCAGGTTTGAGACCAATCCCAATGTGGACTTTCGGGAAATTTTCTATACTGCCAAGGGGGCGTATGGGGAATTGCTTGCCGGGCGTGCACTGAATCTTTACCAGGGGAAGAACATCCTGACCGACATGACGCTCCTGACCGCCGGCGTTGTGCCGGCGCCCGGTACCACTACGACGCTGGGTCATATCGGCTATGGTTATCTCTATACCAACTTTGGTCCCCAACTGCGCTACACCACTCCTGATCTTGGCGGCGTCAAGGTTGCCTTCAGTGTCAACGAGCCTTACAAAATAAGCGCAGACACCGCCAAGACCCCCACACCGCGTATCGAAACCGAGATCTCCTACGCCTCGACCTTCACGGGTGGGAATCTTCAGGGATGGCTCTCTGCCATGTACCAGTCGGCAACCCGCAGTGACGCGCCCGGTGTCGTTCGTCCCGGAGCGGATAATCATTCCGTTGGCGGCGCCTACGGGGCTCAGGTAGACTTCAGTGGCGTCTCTCTGTTGGCCTCCGGCTATGTGGGGGAGGGGCTTGGGATGATCAGCGTACAGGATGGTGATGTTTTTGGCTCTTCATCCACGGATGCCGCCGGCAAGGAGCGGACCCAGTTCGGATTTCTGGCCCAGGCAACCTATCAAGTGACCCCTACGGTCAAAATAGGGGCGAACTACGGTCAAACCCGTCAGCTCAAGAGTGACAGCGACAGGACGGGCGACCATGGTTACTCTCCCATGGAAAAACAGGAGGGCGCCGTGGCCATGGTTACCTATAACCTCACCAAGTTCATCCAGTTTGTTGCGGAATACAGCTACGCACAAAATACCTGGCAGGACGGCGCCACTCAGCATTCCAACAGTCTTGCTCTGGGAACCATGTACTACTGGTAACGACACAGATTGTCAGCTCCTCCCCCGCTGTGGGGGAGGGGATTGACTTGAAAGACGTTTGCCGGACCGACCGTACGATATTTCCTGAACCCTGAACCTAGAACCTCGAACCTCGAACCCCGAACCCCGAACCCCGAACCCCGAACCTAGAACCTAGAACCTAGAACCTAGAACCTAGAACCTGTTTAACCCAAGGAGCAGACCATGCCAAAATATGTCATCGAACGGGAACTTCCCGGCGCCGGAAACATCCCGCCCCAGGATCTCCAGGCAATATCCCAGAAATCCTGCAGCGTCCTCCAGGGGCTCGGCCCGGAGATCCAGTGGGTTCAGAGCTACGTCACCGACGACAAGATCTACTGCATCTACATCGCCCCCAACAAGGAGATGGTGCTGGAGCATGCACGGCAGGGTGGATTCCCGGCCAACAGCGTCAACGAAGTCCGGACCATCATCGATCCGACCACCGCGGAATAAGTTAACACTTTCCCCGCAACGAGGCGGGGAAAAGGAGAAGGACCATGACGTTAGCACTGCTTCTTTTGATCTGTATGATGTGGGTTCCCGTCGGTCTGCTGTTTCTCGGTTCCGGTGAAGCCAAGAGTACCGGATTCGTAACCGCTGTTGTGGGGGTTCTTGTCGTTATCGGCGCCCTTCTCCAGACGGCCCTCTTCAAAGACCCCTTTACCGGCGGATTGCTTTTTGTCTTCGGCGTCCTTTACCTGCAGACGGCCCACGTCCTCCTGACGGGAATCGAAGATATGCGGACCGTGGGAAACGGCGCCCTGGTGGTCGGCATCGTCTGCGCCATGTATGCCGTTCTCTATTTCACGGGTGGCGGCGTCAAGCCCGACGGGAAAAGCATCATCGACGTGGTCCCCTACCTGGGATTCATGTGTACCACCTTCGTCGTCATCTGCTTTACCGTTACCGGGGTGACCTACGGCAAGATCAACGCCAAGGTCGCCGCATGGATGTTTCTGGTTCTCAGCGGTACCTGCCTTTTCGTTCCGGCCATCGGGCTCATGGGCTACGGGAAACTTCCGTTTTAAATCTACTGTTTACTTCAAAGCTCGGTTGCACGGGAAGGAGCGCGCTAGTGCTCCTTCTTGTTTTAAGGTGATTCGCAGCAAATGCTTCCGTTATCAAAAATGTAGACATATTATTTTTCATGACGTACGCTTCTTCCGGTCGTAACGAGAGTATGAACGCCATCAATGGTAGGGATAACTGCTAACAAGGAGGAACATATGAACAAAATTTCCGGATGGTCGCGCCGCTTGCCGACGACTCTTGCCTTGGTATTTTCGCTCCTTACCCTGACTTTTTCCGTGGCTAACGCCGGGGGCAGGACGGTGATCTGGGAAACACGGGAGGGATACGTCACCGTGGCGCCTCAGGAGGCCGCCGTGAACGTTCCGGCTACCCCCAACAACCATCCTGCCGAGATGACCGAGGAACTTCTTGTCGCCCTTCTCGGTTCCGTTCAGGTTCGGGGGACTCTGCAGGAGAAGCCTGTTCCACTGTTCACCGAGGGATCCCTGCAGCTGCTGGCGCCTCACCTGCGGCAAGCATTGCACCGTGCCGGACCGGGTGACGATGTAACGTTCGTCATCATCGGCCTCTACAGGACTACCCTTGGCGGGAATACCCCCAAGGCGACTTCCGGGCGGTTGTTCTGCCAAGGGGGAAAGCTAAATCTCATCTTCGGTGTCGTGAAGGATGAGGGGCGCTCCCGCCTGGATGCAGTGGATCGTGATTACCGTCTCATAGCCGTCGGTTCACGTCAGGATACGTCACCGGGGGAATGGTCGCTGGTTCCCGGCGATGACCGAACCTTCGAACTGCCACGCAGGGACTGGGTGGTATTCGATCCCAAGGCGGAGTTTGCCGTAAGACCGGTCCCCGTCTCAGTGCAGGCCTCTGCGGCGCCGGCAACGCTGGTGAAGAAAGGGGCGGACCGACCGCTGGGCGAACGTCTGGGCACCCTGAACGAGCTGAAAGAAAAAGGGCTGATTACCGGGGATGAATACCGTAGCAAACGCCATGAGATCATGAACGAGAAAGAGCCGCAGCAGGCGCCCTCCGACCGGTTGGCTACCCTTAACGAGCTGAAGAAGAAGGGACTGATTACGGAGGAAGAGTATCGGGCCAAGCGGATGCAGATTCTCAGCGACCTGTAGTCGGATTTTAGAATCATTCACCACCGGATAAAAAGGAGCAGTGAGATGTCTCAGAAAAAGGTTACCGTTGTGGCAACATTCAAGGCAGTAGTGGGAATGGAAAATACGCTGAGGGACGAGTGTCTCGCCTTGGTAGAGCCCACCAGGGCTGAAGCAGGATGCCTCAACTATGATTTTCACAGCTCCTGTGACGACGGGACTACCTTCATGTTCTACGAAAACTGGGTGAGCAAGGAAGAGTTGGACAAGCACCTGGCAACTCCCCATCTTCAGGCCTTTCTCGCCAAGATCCCCGGAATGGTGGCGGAACCGGTACAGATCGCCCTTTGGGAAAAGCTGGCATAGACCGGTTGACAGCGATACGTACCGTTTTCCTGACCTCCCTGACCATGATCGCTTTCGCAGGAAATTCGCTCCTCTGCCGGGTTGCGCTGAAAAACAGCACCATTGGCGCCGCCAGTTTCACGACGATTCGCCTGATCTCCGGTGCGGCAATGCTCTGGCTCATCACCGGAAGGGGGCGAAGTACTGATGTCGGTAGAGGTAATTGGGTGTCGGCTGGGGCGCTGTTCGGGTATGCGGCCGGGTTTTCCTTCGCGTATACCACCCTTCCCGCGGCAACCGGCGCACTCCTCCTTTTTGGTGCCGTCCAGGTGACGATGATCGGCTACGGGATCCGGAAAGGGGAGCGATTGTCCGGCTTGCAGTGCCTTGGCCTGGTGATTGCCCTTTGTGGAGTCGTGGGGTTGCTGCTGCCGGGGCTCTCCGCGCCGCCACTCCTTGGTTCCCTGATAATGTTGGGCGCCGGGGGCGCCTGGGGGGTCTATTCACTGCGCGGTAAAGGGGCGGGTGATCCCACCAGGGTAACGGCGGGGAATTTTTTGCGGGCTGTTCCTCTGGCGATTGTAGCGACTGCCCTGACGGGTGGCGCTGCTTCCCTTGATCCTGCCGGGTTGTGGTGCTCGGTTTTTTCGGGTGCGGTGGCGTCGGGAATGGGGTACGCCCTCTGGTACACGGTAGTTCCTGCGTTGAAGGCAACCACAGCCGCGACAATACAGCTCACGGTTCCACTCCTTGCCGCTTTGGGGGGGATCATTTTTCTCGGCGAGACCGTAACCCTTCGCCTGGTGGCGGCGTCTGCCGCCATACTGGGTGGCATCGCACTGGTGCTACAGAAACGACGACCCGATGAACAGTGAAATCTTCCCCCAGACCGTTACCGCTGCTCGGGCGCTGCGTAGTCATCCTGCCAAGCTGTTCGTGGAGAGTACTACCCGCTGTAACCTTTCCTGCGCTATGTGTGTGAAGCAGCGGCAGGGGAGCCGGGCTCCGGAGGGGGACCTTGACCCTCTTCTTTTCGCCAGGCTGGAATCAGCCATCCCGCAACTGGATGCTCTCATCCTCAATGGCGTTGGGGAACCGTTGCTTCACCCTGATCTTGTGCAGTTCGTCAAGGTGGGGAAAGAGCTTCTCCCCTCAAGCAGCTGGGTCGGCTTTCAGTCCAATGGTCTCCTCATGACCAACCAGCGGGGAGTTGCCCTGGTGGCTGCGGGACTGGACAGGATCTGTTTTTCCATCGATTCGGTTTCTCCGGAAAAGTTCCGTGAGGTCCGCCAGGGTGGGGAGTTGGAGGGGGTGGAGCGGGCATTCAACGCCCTGAACTACGCAAAAAAGTCATGCCATCGGCCTGAGGTGCAGGTGGGGGTGGAGTTTGTCGCCATGCGGCACAATCTTCACGAACTCCCGGCGGCTCTCCGGTGGGCCGCCCGGAAGGGAGCCTCCTTTGCCATCGTCACCCACCTCCTGCCCTATGACGAGGGGCACGCCGGCGAAGCGCTTTTTGGCGACTGTACCGGCGAGGCCATCGACCTGTTCCTGAAATGGAAGCGGGCCGGGGAGGGGCAGGGGTTGGACATCGGTCGCTATTTTCAGCTCCGTTTTCTGAGGTATGCCCGCACTCCGGAGGAGCAGGCCATTGTCGATCTGGTGGAGGGGATGAAGGGGGAAGCGGAGCGACGCGGCATTATTCTGGATGTGAAGAAGCTCCTTCGGCTGGATTACCGGCGCCTGGAGCGGGTAGAGGCGCTCTTTGACCACGCACGGGAGGTGGCTGCGGAGAGCGGCCTGGAGCTGAGGCTGCCGGAGGTTTCGTTGCGGGAGGAACGAAGGTGCAGCTTCGTGGAGGAGGGGAGTGCCTTTGTTTCCTGGCGGGGCGAGGTTTCCCCCTGTTATTTTCTCTGGAGAGAGTTCGACTGTTATGCCAGCGGCTGGAGTCAGCAGGTACAGCAGAAGGTGTTCGGCACTCTGGCGGAAAAGAGTCTCCTGGAAATCTGGAACAGCCCGGAATTTGGTAAATTTCGGAACTCCGTTCTGGAATATGACTATCCCGCCTGTTCCAGTTGCAGTCTGGCCCCCTGCGACTATGTCCAGAGTGAGGAGTTTGAGCAGGACTGCCATATTCGCACCGTACCCTGTGGCGCCTGTCTCTGGTGTATGGGGGTGTTCCAATGCCTCCGGTGATCTTCTCCTTCCGGGAAAATGCCTGGGGGGTTACTTTTTGCTTTCGGTAGCGGATGAAGAGCTGGAGAAGAGAGCGGGGTTGTCTGCCGGCTTGTCGTGCCGGAGGGGGATTGGGGTGATGATGTTATGGTTTTTTTTAACCCGGCTTGTTCCAAAGTTTTTGAAAGGAGTCGTTGTACCTGATTTTCTTCCATCAATTCGCTGCTTTGCCTCGGCCATGATACGATTTGCATCCTGCACAGGGAGGCTTCTCAGCTCGTTTTCCATGGGAGAGGCGTGGACCGTCTCTATGGGCACTTTTGTAGTTTCCAGCGTCATCTGACGCCGTCCCTCCTGGATACCGTTGTTCCAGAGTGCCTTGAATATTGCCCCACCTAATATGGCGACGATGGCAAGGGCGAGTAATGTCTCCCAGCCCCAAAAAGGGCGATCATACGGTCGCCGGTAATCCTCGCTCATGTCCCATCCTGATAGACCCTCGTTGAGAGTAAAACAAAATTTTCACGGAAAAGTCAAGCTTCACGTCGCCGATCCCACTGTTCCCTTTTTTTCCTGCTTGCAAATTCCCGACCTCTGTTGTACATTATTGGCACTCTATCGTCGAGAGTGCCAGAAAGGAGGTCGGAGCTGCCATGACATCAACCATGCCGGTCGTATCGGACAATATGTCCCTCTATTTTGCGGAGATCAAGAAGTTTCCGATTCTCTCTCCAGAAGAGGAGTATCGTTATGCTGTCAAGTTTTACGAGGAGAAGGACCTTGTCTCCGCTCACACCCTCATCACCGCAAACCTCCGCTTTGTGGTTAAGATCGCTGCGGAATACCGCGACTACGGCCTCAAGATGCTGGATCTGATCCAGGAAGGGAATGTAGGGCTCATGATGGCGGTAAAAAAATTCAATCCTCACAAGGGATTCCGGCTCATCTCCTACGCGGTCTGGTGGATTCGCGCCTATATCCAGAACTATATTCTTTCTGCCTGGAGTCTCCTGAAGATCGGCACCACCCAGGTTCAGCGAAAGCTCTTTTTCAAGCTGAA
>CAIUUR010000386.1 GCA_903902345.1 uncultured Geobacteraceae bacterium
AAGGGGAGGGAGATTCAGGTAGCCGCAGATTGGTAGTAATTAGGAATGCAGATATGGTTACTTTTCCTTTGCCAACTCATCCAGTAAGGCCTTGTGGAACAGCGTCGGCTCCTCAATTTGCGGTGCGTGCCCCAAACCAGAAAAGGTGATTAAACGCCCCTTTGGAATGCTTTTGATGACTTCCTTGCCCAGCAGCTTGTAGCGACCAATCTTGGCCTTCACTTCCGGTGGGGCGATGTCACTCCCGATGGCGGTACTGTCAGCATCGCCCAGCATCAGGATGGTCGGCACCCTCAGCAGCGGGAACTCATACACCACCGGTTGGGTGAAGATCATGTCGTAGATCAGCGCCGAATTCCAGGCGACCACTTTGTGCCCGGCCCCCTGATTGAGCCCCACAAGCATCTCCACCCAGCGGTCGTATTCCGGTTTCCACCTTCCGCCATAATAGACCGTCTTTTCGTACTGGCGCACCCCCTCGGCGGAAAGTTTCAGCTCCCGCTCGTACCACTGGTCCACCGTTCTGCTGGGGACCCCCACTGTTTTCCAATCTTCCAGCCCGATGGGGTTGACCATCACCAGCTTTTCAATAGCTTCCGGATACATGAGGGCAAAGCGGGTCGCCAGCATCCCACCGGTTGAGTGTCCGACCAGTATGACGCGGTAAACTTTCAACCGTTTCAATAGTTCCATCGTGTTGAAAGCGAGTTGCTGAAAACTGTACTGGTAATGCGCCGGTTTGGCGGAGGAGCAGAAGCCGATCTGATCGGGAGCAATAACCCGATACCCCGCGCCGGTGAGAGCTGCAATCGTGGTTTCCCAGGTCGCTCCACAGAAATTCTTCCCGTGCAGCAATACGACACTCTTCCCGTTGGGCTCTCCCTTGGGCGCCAGATCCATGTAACCCATCTGGACCTTTTCCCCTTGAGAGGTAAAACGAAAATGTTCCAGAGGGTGAGGATAGGTAAAACCCTCGAGTTCGACTCCATAACTAACGGGCTTCGCTTCCGCTCCGGCGGAGCTCGCAATCGCCAGTAACAGAAACGTCAGGCAACGGCATAGTGCTTTTCGCATGAATATCTCCTTGGCGTATATCTTTCCCCCGAACATTGACACGAGGTGGGTAAGCTGATAGGTTAGTGGAAAATCACTCCAGAGGTATTTCCATGCAGTTTCCCACCATCGACCCGGTATTTCTCCAGATCGGACCACTTGCGTTCCGCTGGTACGGGCTCATGTATATCATCGGTTTTGTCTCCAGCTATTTCATCATCTATGCCGGCGCCCTGCGACGAAACATCCCTCTCTCCCGTGATGACGTGGCCGATCTGATCTTTTCCGTCGCTCTGGGGATCATCCTGGGAGGGCGGTTGGGGTATGTCCTGTTCTATAACCTTTCCTTTTACCTGGAACACCCCCTGAAGGCCATTGCCATCTGGGAGGGTGGGATGTCGTTCCACGGAGGGACGTCCGGGGCCATTCTGGCGGGATGGTTGTATGTCCGGAAAAAACGGCTCCCCTTCCTCCGGATACTGGACATCGGCTTCCTGGCGGGACCGGTGGGGCTCTTCTTCGGCAGGATCGGCAACTTCATCAACGGAGAACTTTACGGCCGGAGCACCCAGCTCCCGTGGGGGATGGTCTTTCCCGGCGGCGGCCCCGTACCCCGTCATCCCTCGCAACTGTACGAAGCGTTCCTGGAAGGGCCGGTGCTCCTCCTGATTCTCTGGCTCACCTCGCGCAAAAATCCCCCCGACGGGGTCGTTTTCTGGACCTTCATCGCCGGTTACGGACTGTTTCGTTCCTCAGTGGAACTGTTCCGGGAGCCCGACGCCCAGATCGGACTCCTCCTCGGATCACTCTCCATGGGTCAACTCCTGAGCCTACCCATGTTTCTTCTCGGGGCGTTCATGATCCTTCGTTCCATGAAGAACAAGGTGAAAAGATAAAGGTGTTAGGTGATTCGCGGTAAAGAGCATACCCACCGACTGTCATCCTGAACGAAGTGAAGGATCTGCTGTTGAATCAAGCAGAAGCAGATCCTTCACTATCGATCAGGATGATAATCTGTAGGCGTCAGCATTCCGCCTTTAACCTTTCACTTGTTTTTCAGACTCTTCCTCATCTCCAGCACGTTCTCCGTACCCATCTTCCTGTAGTTCACCGAGTCCATGATGGCGCGGATGAGAAAAACTCCCCGTCCTCCCTCTTCCAGCCCTTCAAAATCGGGGGGAGGGACGTTGTTGATATCAAAGCCCTCTCCTTCATCAAAGACTCTGATCACAAGCTCATCATGCTCGATGCCGATGCTGAGATGCACCATCTTGTCGGGGTCACAGGCATTGGCATGCGTAATGGTGTTGATCACCGATTCGGTGATAACCAGGTTGATGTAGTACGCAAGGGTATTACAGTTACCCGAGTACTCGTTCAGCCCAATGGCCAGCTCTTCGCCTATCTTGCCAATGAGTCGCAGATACCGGGTCTGATTCGGAATCTTGATGTCGATTTCGATCCGGTTCTTGTTCATGGGAGCCTCGCTCAGGGTAGTTCCGGAACGTCCGCGGCTGTAGGATAAATATCAAATACACGGTGAAGCCGGGTCAATTCGAACATGGATTTCACCTGGGGCTGCAATCCTGCCAGCTTCAGACTCCCCTGGTTGGTGATGGCATTCTTGAACCCGGACACCAGGGCACCGAGACCGGAGCTGTCAATAAAACGGACATCCTGGAGATTGATGAGGATGTTCTTTTTTCCCTGCTCGAAGAGCGCCAGGAGTTCTGACTTCAGGTCAGTGGCGTTGTGGGCGTCGAGACGCTCTTCTTTGATGGCTATGACTACCAGTTTTTTCTGTTCGGCGATGTCCAGATTCATTTTTTCCTCCTTGGTTGGGTAACGGTCGCTTGGATACTCTCATCCGCCAGTTTCAGCGCGACCAGGGTGATATCGTCGTTGGGGGGGGTGTCTCCGAGAAATTCGTCAAGCTCCTCGAACAAAGCGGAGATAAGAGTGTCGGGCTCTTCACTGCGCCGGAGTTGTATCGTCCGGCAGAGCCGCTCGATACCGAAAAATTCGCCACTCCCGTTTTGGGATTCGATGATCCCGTCGGTGTAGAGGAGGAGGAGGTCTCCCGGCTCCAGCTGTACTGATTTCTCTTCAAAGCTTACTACCGGCAGCACCCCCAGAATCAACCCTTCAGCGTCCAGGTCGCTGCATCCCGACGCGTCCCGCTTCAGGAGGAGTGGCCGGTTGTGCCCGGCATTGGCATAACGGAGCACGCCGCTCTGGAAGGAGTAACTCACGTAGAACATGCTGATGAAGAGTTCGGAACGACTCAGATCATCATAGAGGACCTCGTTGAGAAACCGCAATAGTTCTCCGGGGGGGATCGTCCGTTGAACGTAGGCACGGAGTACGCTTCGGGTCTCGGCCATGATGAGAGCGGCCCCCACGTTGTGTCCCGAGACATCGGCAATGACGATATCCAGGGTCTCGTCTCCCCGAAGGAAGTAGT
>CAIUUR010000387.1 GCA_903902345.1 uncultured Geobacteraceae bacterium
ATGAAGCTGGTCGTGCAAATCATCCAGCGCCACCCCGACATGATGCTCCTCACCGCCGAGGATGGGTATAAGGGGATCGAAATCGCGCGGCAATCCCTTCCCGACGTGATCCTCATGGACATAAATCTTCCCGGCATCAACGGCTTCGAGGCCCTGGAGATCCTCCGTTCAGACCCCGCCACGTCGCAGATCCCGGTCATCGCTCTCAGCGCCAACGCCATGCCGCGGGATATCGAAAACGGCCTGAAGGCGGGATTTTTTCATTATATGACCAAACCGATCATGGTCAATGAGTTCATGGAGGCACTGAGGGTGGCGCTGGAATTTGCGAAAAAGGGGGACTCATGACAGAGAGCCGGGAGGAAAAAGCTCCAAATATCCTCATCGTGGACGACACTCCGGCCAACGTCCTGCTTCTGGAGAGAATGCTGGCGGCACGAGGGTACACAACGAGAGCCGTTCTCAGCGGAGCCCTGGCGCTGCAGGCCGCCCGAGCCGAACTCCCCGACCTGATTCTGCTGGACATCAACATGCCGGTCATGAACGGCTATAAACTCTTCTTTATAGCAGCAACTTCCCGTCGTCCAGCACCATCACCTTCCCCCCGTCCGGCATCCCCAGAGCCAACGTCGGCCGGTAAAGGACGTAATCCTCATGGAACGGCGTGGAGACCGTCCCCCCGAAACCGGCGTTGTCCCCCAGGGCGACATGAACCGTCCCCAGGATCTTTTCCGCCTCCAGAACATTATCCGGCCGCGTCGCTTTTTCATTGGTGCCGATCCCCAATTCGGCGATATTCCGGTTCAGCGGACTCCGGGCGAACTTCTCCTCCAACACCTCCCGATACGGATCTTCACCCTCGATAGTGACGACATTCCCCTCCCTCACCACGAGGCGAAGCGGTGTGGCGAGCCGGTGAGTCGGGGCATATGCGATGACCAGAACCCCTGAAGTCGTCCCCTCCACCGGGGCGAGAAAGGCCTCGCCCGCCGGGAGGTTACCGAAACTCCCCGGGGTCGTCAGGAGCCCGTCATCGGCTTTGGCGATTCGCCCCGCCACCCCCATGACCAGCTCTGTCCCGTCCGGGGTGGTAAGGGTGACGGAAAACGCCATGGTTACCAGGTCGGCCAGCCGCCGGGTCCTGATCGCCAACTCCCGCCAATCCACCTGCATGGAGGTAAAGAGCATCTCCGGATCGAAGTGGGGGAGGCTGGCGTAACGACAACCGGCAGCGTTCATGATACTGCGAAAGCGGGTGTGACTGGTGGAGTTATTGGCCAGGGCCACGATCAGATCCGCGGCCTGGGTGGAGGCAACGGCAATGGCGCGGGCTGCGGCTAGATCTCCGGTGGTGGCGCACTTGGCCAGAAGCCGCTCCAGAAGTCCCCCCTCCTTCAGCTCCTCCAAAGCGGCGTCACCCAGGGCGGCCCGCCAGAGTTCTTCCGGCGGTTCTGCTCCCGAGGCGGCAGTGGCGGGAAAGGAGACAAAACGGCAACCGCCGTAGGCCCGCCGGGCGTAGGACGCGGCCTCTTCCGCCAGGGCGGCAAGCCGTTCCCGGCGGTCACGATCCTCGCCGGATACGCTCTCGTCCTGGCGGATCGTATCGGAAAAGAGGAGTATGGTCTCGCCGATCGTAATTCCCATGTTGGTCTCGAAGAGGGATCGAAAGGGGGCGTCAGTCATGGCAGGGTCTCCCAATAGTTGGATTTTCGGTGATGATAACGGCATTTGCGGGGGTTGTCATCACGTTTGTAGCTATTTTACCCTTGTTTTTCAGTAGGGTGTGTGTAATAATTCGCCGCTGTGTAAAATTTCCCGACTGTCTGCAACCATTGAATATAGTTACTATTTCGGGTTGGGAGACGGTTCTGCCGGAGGGCTCTAGTGGCACAGGTGGTTTTTTCCAGTTGGGGACGAAACGTCGTTGATAACCGCGCCGGCGGCGAAGTCAAGGATGCCGCGTTCCGTCTCCCCGTTGCCTTCGACGGTTCCCGTCCGCTCAATGCCTTCATGGGATGGGACGGTATCATCCTGTTCGACAAAGAGGTCGACATCCCGGTCATGGCCGCCGAGTACATGACTCGGGTCCAGACCCTCTACTGCTGCGGCAAATGTACGCCCGGCAAGAAGGGTACACGAGTTCTCATGGATGCTCTCACGGGGATCATCCAGGGACGCGGCAGCGAGCGGGACCTGCAGGTCTGTGAGGAGATGTTCCGACTTCTGGAGAACTGCAAGTGTACCCTCTGCCAGAGCTCAACGGTCCCCATCCATGATGCCATAACCCATTTCCGCGGCGACTTCCTCGCCTACATCAACGGGACGAAGAAACAGCCGGCGGAGCTCCCCTACCGTTTCATCGACAAGTACACCGCCCCGTGCCAGGACAAGTGCCCGTCCCACATCGATATCCCCGCCTACATCGAGGCGATCAAAGAGTACCGGTTCGATCACTCCCTCTCCACCATCCGGGAAAATATGCCGCTCCCCTCCGTCTGCGGCCGGGTCTGCCCGCATCCCTGCGAGAGCGCCTGCCGTCGGGCAAATGTGGACGAACCGATCAGCATCATGCTCCTCAAGCGCTCCGCCTCGGATCATGAGTGGCAGCGTAATCACCTCCCTCCCATGCAGCCCAAGCCTCGCAAGGAAAAGACCATTGCCGTGGTGGGGGCCGGCCCGGCAGGACTCGCCGGAGCCTACTATCTGGCCCTGGAGGGGTACCCGGTCACGATCTATGAAGCGCTCCCCGAAGGGTACGGCGGCGGAATGATCGCCGTGGGGATTCCGGCCTACCGGCAACCCCGCGACCTCCTGCAACGGGACATCGACATCATCTGCGCCATGGGAGTGAAAATTGTCTACAATTGTCGGGTGGGGAAAGATATATCCCTGGCTCAGTTGAAGGAAAAACACCACGCCGTCCTGCTGGCCCCCGGCGCCCACCGTTCCAAGCCCATGGGGGTGGAAGGTGAAGACAAGGGGTATAAGGGATTCCTGACCGGCGGGATCGACTTCCTCCGCGAAGCGTATCTGGGTATCCCCACGGGTATGGGGAAAAAGGTCTGCGTCGTGGGAGGGGGGAACACCGCCATCGACTGCGTCCGGGTGGCGCTCCGGGAAGGGGCTGAAGTCTCCACCCTCCTCTACCGCCGCTCCCGCAAGGAGATGCCCGCCGATATCTGGGAGATTGATGGCGCCGATGAGGAAGGGGTCTCCTTCGAGTTCCAGGTCCTCCCCACCAAGATCCTCGTGGACGAAAACGAGCAGATCAACGGCGTCCAGTGCGTCCGGATGGCCATGGGGGAGCCCGACGCCTCCGGCCGCCGCCGCCCGGAACCGGTACCGGGAAGTGAGTTCGTGGTGGAGTGCGATACGGTCATCCCGGCCATCGGCCAGGACCCTGACCTCTCCTTTATCCCCCTGGAGAGCGGCATCGACATTACCAAGTGGAATACCGTGGTGACCAAGTACCTGCCGCTGAAGGATGCAGCCGGTAAGGATCTGAAGGACGCCATGGGAAACCCCCTGGCCCGGACTCTCGTTACCGACATGGAAGGGGTGTTTGCCAGCGGTGACGCCGAAATCGGACCGCTCACCGTGGTGGCCTGCATCGGCAACGCCCACCGGGCAGCCAACATTATCGGCCGGTGGCTGGAAGAGGGGAAAGTTTACCTCACCGACGATGAGATTATCGAGGATATCCTGGTTTACCTGGGGGTCTACGACAAAAAGGAGCAGGTCGCCTGGCTGGATTCGGCCCCACGGGAGCATCAGAAGGAAGTCCACGGCAGTCAGCGGGCCTCCTACAAGAACTACAACGAAGTCGAACTGGGCTTCACCGAGGAACAGGCAGTACGCGAGGCGGAACGGTGCCTCCGCTGTTACCGGGTGGCCATGGCGGCGGTTTAAATTGGAGCGTCTTATGATTAGTCTGATTATCGACGGCAAAGCGGTTTCGGTTCCCAAGGGGGCCACGATTCTTGATGCGGCAAAGGGATTGGGAATCCATATTCCCACCCTCTGCTGGCTGCAGAAGGTTTCCCCCACCGGCGCCTGCCGGGTCTGCGTGGTGGAGGTGGAGGGAGTAGCCCGCCCCATGACCGCCTGCAACACCCCGGTAAAGGAAGGGATCGTCGTCACCACCACCAACGAAAAGCTGGAGGCGATCCGGAAACAGGTGATGGAGCTGATGCTGGTGAACCATCCTCTGGACTGTCCGGTCTGCGATGCCGCCGGCGAGTGCGACCTCCAGGACAGCTGTGTGGAATTCGGCGTCACCAAGCCCGAGTACCAGGCAGCCCTCAACCGGAAACCAATCCGCTACGACTGGCCGCTGCTGGAAAGTGACCCCAACCGCTGCATTCTTTGTGAAAAATGCGTGAAGGTCGACCATGAGATCGTCCGCTCCGACGCCATCGAAGTGGTTGCCCGTGGCGAAGAGACCATCATCGACACCCATGACGGAAAGACACTGAACTGTGACTTCTGCGGTAATTGCGTGGGAGCCTGTCCCGTGGGGGCGCTCATCGACAAACCGTTCAAGTTTCGGGGACGCCCCTGGACCTATACCGTCACCCGAAGCACCTGCGGCTACTGCCCTGTTGGATGTGAGATCGATTACCATACTCGTGACGGTCGGGTTGACCGGGTGACGGCATCGGACGACACCTACTGCAACGGGAATCTCTGCATCAACGGCCGGTACGGCTTCGACTACATCAACTCCGAGAAGCGACTGAAGCAGCCTCTCATCGAAGGCAAGCAGTCCGACTGGAATCAGACCATCTCCCTGATCTCGGACCGACTGAAACAGATCGTTGCCACCAACGGCCCCGACGCCGTTGCAGGACTCACCTCTCCCCGACTTACCAATGAAGAACAGTTCCTTTTCCAGAAACTCTTCCGTACCGCGCTGGGAAGCAGTAACATCGACTCCGAGGCCCGGTTCGGCTTTGCCCCTGCTCTTGGGATCCTTAAAAAAGCTGTCGGCATGAGCGGCGCAACCAACACGATGGACCGGATCGAACATGCCGGAGCAGTTCTCGTCATCGGCTCGAATCTGAATGCCGAGGCTACCGGTTACGAGTATCGTGTCATCAAGGCCGCTACCAGGAACGACGCCAAACTGGTTTTGGCCAATGTGGCCGACGTGAAACTCAATAAGATCGCCCATGGCCAACTAAAATACCGACCGGGGAGCGAAACGCTCCTGGCCAACGGTATCGCCAAATTGGTTCTTGCCGCCGGAGGGGAAGACAGTGTTGCGGCAGCCGGAATCAACAATTTTGCACAGTACAAAGCGGCCCTCGACCAACTCTCTCTTGCAGAGGTTACGGAAAAGACAGCTCTCTCCGAAGCGACCCTTCGTGACGCAGCCGTTCTTCTGGGAGGCAAGAAGAGTGTAGCGGTCCTCTGTGGCTCGGAACTGCTCCGGTCAGGAACCCCCGGTGCCGTTGAAGCGCTGGTCAATCTGGCTCTTCTCGTCGGTGCAGTCGGCAAGGAACAGGGCGGGTTTTTCCCCCTTCATGAAAAAATAAACATTCAGGGCCTCCTGGATATGGGAGTCACACCGGAGTTCCTCCCCGGCGGCGCTCCCGCACCAACGAAGGGGCGAGACCTGTGGCAGATCATTCAGGGAATCGAGCAGGGCAAGGTAAAGGCGCTGTACCTGGTTGGCGTTGACCCACTCTCCTCCTTCCCCGAGAGCGGACGGATTAAAAAGGCTCTGGAGAAGCTTGAACTACTGGTTGTTCAGGATCTTTTCCCCACGGCGACGACAACTCTGGCGCATATCGTGCTGCCGGCGGCCTCCTCCGCGGAAAAAAGCGGCACCTTCACCACCATCGACGGTCGACATCAGCCGGTGGTCAAGGCGCTGAACTCCCCCGGCGACGCCCGGGAGGACGGAAAGATCCTGACTGAACTCTTCAACCGGATTACGGGGAGTAGTGAGACAACCGACTCAGCCGGACTCCTGGCCGAGATCAGAAGCGCTCTCCCCGGCTACGGTGGCAGCTCCGTTCCCCCCAAGGGGCCATATTCCTTCTCCGTCACCCCCGCAGTGGAGGCGCCGCCGGCAAGCGAACTCACCCTCCTTGTCGGCCCGATCCTGTTCCACAATGGCGCCACCTCCACCTGGTCCGTGAACAACCGCGAAGTAGCCCCGGCCCCCTACGTGGAGATCCAATCAGCCGATGCAGAGAAACGGGGCATTACCGACGGCGGCGCCATCGTGCTGACCTCGCCGGCAGGCACCCTCACCGGCAGAGCCAAAATAACGAATCGTCTCCAGCCGGGGCTCCTCTTTGCCCCGCACCATTTTCCCGAGTTCCCGGTGAGCGGACTGCTGGTGGGGGATGCCGCCACCGTGGCAGTGAAGGTGGCAAAGGGGTAGCATACCCCCTCAGCCAAGCAAAAAAAGCCCCGGGACTCAGAACTCCGGGGCTTTTTTATAGAGCGCCGAAGCAGACCTACCGCTGAAGTATAGCACAACAGTCGCCGAGGAAAAGCGCCGGGGTGCAAAGAATACACCATTTTAAAACATCGTATGAATCCACCCCAAAAACCTCCGTTTTTTGTTACGATTTCATTTCATTGGTGCTATAAGTTTTATTAGGATTGAGAACAACTCCCCTACTTTCCAACACCCAGCGGATAAGCGGGTTCGGAGGTTCCCCTGACATGGCAGACGTCTCCATCGCCACGACTCTTCTGGCGCATACCTGGCAGTACGCCGCATCCCTCGCCCTTATCCTGGACCGCGATGGAACAGTCCGCGACGCCAACGTCTATACCAGGGAACTGGTGGGTGATCTGACAGGGAAACCCATCACCGATCTGTTCCTCAATTTTGACGGCTCATTTCAACTGGACAAAGTCCTGGCCGAAGGCAACCCCCGGCATCTGATTAACATAGCCACCAATTCCGGCATTCCCCAGACATTCTATTTCCGATTCATGGAAGCCCCCCCTCACATCCTGGTTGTGGGGGAGGTTAATAGCCGGGAGGTGGAGGAGCTTCGACTCAGCCTGGTGGAAACCAACAACCGTGTCAATTCCCTGCTACGGGAGCTGCACAAAAAAAACGCCGAACTGGACCGGGCACGAAAAAAAGCCGATGCCGCCACGGAGGCCAAGAGTGAATTTCTGGCTCATATGAGCCATGAGATACGGACGCCCATGAACGCGGTCATCGGCCTGAGCCACCTGGTACTCAAAAGTGACCTGACCCCCAAGCAGGAAGATTATCTTACCAAGATAAACGGCTCAGCCCAGATTCTCCTGGGACTCATCAACGACATCCTGGATTTTTCCAAGATCGAGGCGGGAATGCTGGAATTGGAACAGATCCCCTTCAACCTGGAGCAGGTGCTGGACAGTGTCACCACCATGGTCTCTCACCAGGTGGAAGAGAAAGGATTGAAACTCCTGACCACGCTGGAGCCGGCCATTCCCCGGCACCTGGTGGGAGATCCTCTCCGCCTGGGGCAGATCCTCCTTAACCTAGTCAGTAACGCCATCAAGTTTACCGCCCAGGGGGAGGTGGTGGTAACGGTGGAGGAGGAAGAACAAGAACAGAATGATGAGCGGATTCGGCTCCGGATCCGGGTGCGGGACACCGGTATCGGCCTCCGACCGGAGCAGCAGGCCCGACTCTTCTCCGCATACACCCAGGCCGAGGGCTCCACGTCACGACAGTTCGGCGGGACCGGCCTGGGACTGGCGATCAGCAAAAAGCTGGTAACGCTCATGGCAGGAGAAATCGGAGTAGAAAGCACGTTGGGAAGCGGCAGCGTCTTCAGCGTCACCCTGCCGCTGACCCTGGAGCCGTCCCACCTGGAGGAGGACCAATCCCTCCCACCGGAGCTCCGCAGGCTACGGATGCTGGTCGTGGATGACAATTTTTCCGCACGGGAGTGCATCCATGAAGAACTTACGGCCATGGGTTTTGCCGTGACCGTGGCGGAATCGGGCAACGCGGCCCTGGAGGAACTGCTCCGGGCGGATCGGAGCCATGAAAGGAGTTATGATCTGGTATTGCTGGACTGGAGAATGCCCGGGCAGGACGGTCTGGAAACAGCCCGCAGGATCAAGAGTGACCCTGCACTCTCCCGCCGACCGCTCATCTTCATGGTTACCGCCTATACCCGCAAAGAAATCATGAGTCAAGCGCAACAGCTGGGGCTGGACGCTTTCCTGGGTAAACCGGTCACCGTTTCCTTACTGTTGGAGCATATCAAGGAGTACTTCACACCCCCCACCTCCACCCCGACAACCGGGTCAGTGCGAAGATCCGGTGAAGAAGAAGGTACGTATGAACGGTGACATCCATACCCTGGCGCTGGTCCTGGGGATCTCCAGCGCCCTGCAGACCGTCGCCCTCCTGGCCCACCACCGGATGAACAAAGAGCAGCAGGGTCCCGGCTGGTGGACGCTGGGGACGATGTCATGGGCGTTGGGCTTCGCCATCAACTATCTGAGAGAAATCAACCAGATGGGGCTGCTCTCCACTATCGCGCAAAATGCGCTGTTCGTCTCCGGACTGGCGTTTATTCACGTGGGTCTCTTCCGTTTTCTGGGAGAGCGGGAACGACGCACCCTCCTGATCATCTTATCCGTCACGGTCATTACCGCCGCCGCTTATTTCATCCATTACCTGAACAATCCCACCGTAACCTACCTGGCGGCGCTCATCGCCGGCACCGCCTGGACGCTGAGCTTTATCATCATGACAAACCAGCGTCTCAATGAAGAGAATCGAGAAGCAAGGGAGCACTTCGAACTCCTCTTCAACACCGGCCCCGATGCAACCCTGATCACCCGCCTGCACGACGGGGTCATCGTCACCGTCAACGACGGCTTCATGTCGCTCTGCGGCTACACCCGTCCCGAGGTAATCGGCAAATCGACCCTGGAGCTCGGTTTCTGGAAAAATCCTCCGGACCGCCGACTGGTCGTGTCCGCACTTGACAATACGGGCCAATGCGACAACCTGGAGGCCATTTTCCGGCGCAAAGACGGGAGTCAGTTCATCGGCATCCTCTCGGCCAAGCTCATTACCCTGCACGACGCGCCCTACTGTATCAGCGTCATCCGCAACGTGACGCAGTGGCGGGAGACCGAGGAGGCGCTCAGGACCGAAGAAAATAACTACCGGATACTGTTCAGAGATTCGCCTGACGCATATCTGATTATCGTGGACGGTGTTTTTGTCAATTGCAACCGGGCAACCGAATTCATGCTTCGAGGAGACAGGAGTCAAATCATCGGCCAACATCCCAGCGTCCTCTCACCGGAATACCAGCCGGACGGCACGACCTCAGTGGAAGCGGCGGAGCTTAAAATCAGGGAAGCTCTGCAAAACGGCCGGAACAACTTCGAGTGGGTCCATCGCCGACTGGATGGTTCGGATTTCTTTGTGGAGGTATCCATTGCATCCACCCAGCTGGAGGGAAAACAAGCACTGTTCACCACCTGGCGGGATATCACCGAGCGGAAGCGGGCTGAAACGGAGCTGCTGGCCAGCAAGGAGCAGATCAGCCAACTCCTCCAGACCACCGACCAGGGGATCTACGGGATAAATCCGGAAGGTGAATGCACTTTCATCAACACCTCGGGGCTGAAGATCCTGGGGTATACGCTGGAGGAGTGCCTCGGCAGGAATATGCACGAATTCCTCCACCACACCCGTCAGGATGGATCATCCTATCCCCAGGAGGAGTGCCCGGTCTTCCACGTCAGGACCACCGGCAGCAGTTGCCGGATAGACAGCGAACTGCTCTGGCGGGCAGACGGAACCTCCTTCCCTGCCGAGTATTCATCGTACCCCATCATGGTAAACGGCGAAATACAGGGCGCCGTCGTCACCTTTTCCGATGTCACCCAACGCAAGCAGGCCGAGGAGGAGCTGGCCAACGCGAAAGAAGCAGCGGAAGCAGCCAATAAGGCCAAGAGCGAGTTTCTCTCCAATATGAGCCATGAAATCCGCACCCCCATGAATGCC
>CAIUUR010000388.1 GCA_903902345.1 uncultured Geobacteraceae bacterium
CCGGCACCCGATTCCAGTTATTCTTCTGGCTCGTTTGGCTGTAGACGTCTCTCTGCAAGGCAAAGGAATAGGCGCTGCTTTACTGAAAGATGCCTTGATCCGCACTGCACAAGCGGCAGATACGATTGGAGCTCGCGCACTCCTTGTTCACGCTAAAAACGACGCTGCAAGGAAGTTTTATGAACACTTCAATTTTGAACAGAGTGCAAGTGACCCATACCATCTATTTCTGATCATGAAAGACTTACTCCGCTTTGTCGCAAAGTGACTGTTGCCGACCTTCCAAAATTGATCTAACAGAATAGACCACTTTTCTTAATCTGGCACTCGAGCTTGATATGCCAACCAGAGCGCAAAAACAGAAAGCATGGCTGCGTCAACGCAATACCGTCACTGTCTTCTTTAACTGCACGATTACTTCATTCTGAAATAAACAGCTAAATCAGCATGAACATGATTATCGTGCGCTGTGCCAATGCACTGAGAACGGTGACATCAACCCCTATAAATCTACAACCCTGATCACAGGATTAGCCCAGCCACCCCACCGATACCTTGGTTTATACAGTCCCCACCTGAAACTCGCTGGGAATAAATAATGACCTGCACAGAATTTTCAGAGGGAATGTATGCAACCATATCAATGATTTGAGAAAAAGGTACCAGATACTCATCGCCACCGCTAGAAAGGTAAGTAGTACCATTGCAATCCCTTAATGTGTAATAAACAACACTTCCTGCACCAAGAACAGATTTCGTGACCAAGTTAATGAAGAACGGAGAGCCATATTCAGTGACATACAATGAATTGCCCCATCCAGACCAGCCTAGACATGAAATCACTGCACGCAACTACAGTTTCACCGGCGGCGTGCTGGCGCTGAAGCTTCGGGCCGCTACTGCTGGATACATGCTCCGGCGCTGGAGCGTCGACTGCTCCCCCGACCACCGCCTGCGTGGCCCCGAATACCGCCTGTGGCTCAAAGACCATCTGGCACTTTACGGCGTGAAGAACGCGCTACTGGCTCCTGGCTACGCCACGTCTCCAAAGGCGGATTCTTGATGGAACTCATCGACAACATCAACCGCCTGCTCGGCGACGACCTCAAGCAGACGCTCAAGCCCGGTGCCCGCCTGAAGATCGCAGCCTCCTGCTTCTCGATGTACGCGTTCGAAGCGCTGAAAGCAGAGCTGGAAAAGATCGACGAGCTGAACTTTATCTTCACTTCGCCGACGTTCGTCGCCAACGAGGTCACGGACAAGATTCGCAAGGAACGCAAGGAGTTTCACATCCCCAAGGCTGACCGCGAACGGAGTCTGTACGGGAGTGAGTTCGAGATTCAGCTGCGCAACAAGCTTACCCAGCGCGCGATTGCAAAAGAGTGCGCTGACTGGATGCGACGCAAAGCGACCTTCAAGTCAAATCGCAGCAAGGCACCTATGCAGCAGTTCGCATGTGTGCAGGCTGCCGCCGCAGACACCGCCTACATGCCATTGCACGGCTTCACCGCCGTCGACCTCGGCTACCAGCAAGGCAATGCAGTCTCCAACCTCGTCAACAAGATGGACGAGCCAACCTTC
>CAIUUR010000389.1 GCA_903902345.1 uncultured Geobacteraceae bacterium
CTCGAAGCGGCCCGTCACGCCGCCGAGGCTGCCAATTCGGCCAAGAGCGAGTTTCTGGCCAACATGAGCCACGATATCCGGACACCCATGAACGGCATCATCGGTCTGGGGCATCTGGCGCTGGGGACGGATCTGACCCCCCGGCAGCGGGATTATCTGACCAAGATCACCATCTCCGCCAACGGGCTGCTACAGTTGCTGAACGACCTTCTGGATCTCTCCAAGATCGAAGCAGGTAAGCTGGAGTTGGAGGAGCGTTCCTTTGCTCTTCATCCCCTCCTGCAACATATCATGAGCCTGGCGGGTGTGGGGGCGGGGGTGAAAGGTGTGCGGATGGATCTCACCATGGACCCGGAGATACCCCGTTACCTGCTGGGGGATTCCCTACGGCTGGAGCAGATCCTCCATAATCTCCTGGGGAATGCCGTCAAGTTCACCCCGGAGGGGGAGGTGGAACTCTCCGTTCGCATCCTGTCGGCAACGGGAGAAGAGGTAATCCTGGTTTTTTCGGTGCGGGACACGGGGATCGGGATGACTCCGGAACAGGCCGGCCGGATTTTTCAGCCGTTCGTTCAGGCCGACGGCTCAACTACCCGTAACTTCGGCGGCACCGGGCTGGGGCTCAGCATCTGTCGTCGGCTGGCCGAGCTTATGGGAGGTGAGCTCCGCGTGGCCAGCGAGGCGGGGAAGGGGAGTGTCTTCAGCTGCACCCTGCATTTTCTCCGGGGAGCGCCGGCGCCGGAAGTGGCGCAAGCGCCGGATCTGGTCACGGCGAAAGCCGCGCTGAAGGGGCGTCGACTGCTGGTGGCGGAAGATCAGGAGATCAATCAGCAGGTGCTCCGGGAAATTCTGGAGCAGGCGGGGGCGCTCGTCACGGTTGTATCCCAGGGAAAGCAGGCGGTAGCGGCGGTCATGGCATCCCCCGACTCCTTCGACGCCATCCTCATGGATCTGCAGATGCCGGTGATGGACGGATACGGTGCGACTACCCTCATCAGAAGAGAGTGGAGCGCGGAGCGGCTCCCAATCATCGCCATGACGGCCCATGCCATGGTGGAAGAGCGGGATCGGTGTCTGGCTGCCGGGATGAACGATCATCTCAGTAAACCGGTGAACCCGGATAAGCTCTATGCCTGTCTCATGAACTGGATTCGTCCCGGAGATACTCCACGATCATTCCCCCCCAGTGAACAACCGCATCCTGCATCTGACGCCCAAGAGCGATTGCCTGACGTATCCTTGCCCCGGCAGATTCTTATAGTAGATGATGATCCGGTATACATTAGAATATTGAACGGGATGCTCCCGGAGCAACTTTCCTGCCTGGCGGCCATTGACGGAGCGACGGCCATCACGTTGGCTCTGCGCCACCAACCGGATTTAATTCTCCTGGATGCGGCCATGCCGGAGATGGACGGTTATGAGGTCTGCCGCACTCTCAAGGAAAATCCGGCCACGGCATGGATTCCGGTAATTCTCCTGACTTCCGGGGACGGGACGAAGGATTTCATGGACGGTCTCACCGGAGGCGCCGTGGACTACATAGCCAAGCCCTTCGATGCGAAGGATGTGAACGCCCGGGTGAGCCTGCAGTTGCAGCGGAGAGGGGATTTATAACAAATATATTTCACCACTTTGTAATCTGTTTTTGGATTGTCATCCTGAACGGAGTGAAGTTCTGCTTCTGTTTGCCGAGGATAATCGACCATGATGAAAAAAAAGAGTGATGCACACCGTCCTCCTGCGATGACTACCTCCCTGCGTAAGCTTGCGGAGGAGCATGCCACGCTGTTACCGGCTCTTTCGGAATCACTGTCGCCCGATCAGGTGAGCAAAGTGGTTCATGAACTGCGGGTCCATCAGATCGAACTGGAGATGCAGAACAGAGAGCTGCTCCGGATACAGGAAGAACTGGAGGTGGCGCGAAGCCGCTATTTCGACCTCTACAATCTGGCGCCGGTGGGGTACCTCACTCTCAATGACTCCGGGCTGATTCAGGAGGCCAACCTCACCCTTGCCGGCCTGCTGGGGGTTCCCCGGGGAGAACTGCTCTCCCGGAGTTTCTCCCGCTACATCCTCCCCGAAGATCAGGATAGTTACTACCTCCATAGTAAACGGCTTCTGACGACGGGTGAGGCGGTGGGTTGCCAGGTTCGGCTCATCACCGGGAGCGCCCCCTTGCCGGTGTTACTCTCCTTTCGCGTCTACGACTTTCCCCCCGCCCGGAATATCGGCGTCATCGTCACCGATCTGACGGAACGGCTTGCCGCCGAGGTTCGGCTTCTCCAGGCAAATCATGAGTGGCGCACGACCTTCGACGCCATTCCTGATCCGATTTTCATCCTGGACGCGGAGTACCGGATCACCCGGGTCAACCTCTCCATGGCCCGAGCCATTAACAAGGCGCCCAAGGATGCTTTGGGGTTGGTCTGCTACCAGCAGCTTCATTGCGCCGACTCACCCCCCGATTTTTGTCCCCATAAAATGTTACTGGCGGACGGCCGGGAACATACCGCCGAAATCCGGATCAGCGCCCTTCACGGTTGGTTCCAGGTCACTTCAACTCCTCTCCACGGGATCGATGGACGGCTGTCGGGGAGTGTTACCGTCGCCCATGACATAACGGACCGCAAGAGAAGGGAGAAGGCGCTGCTCCTCAGTGAAGCCAAGTACCGGGAACTCCACGAGAGCATGAGAGACGCCTACGCGAAAGTGGATCTGACGGGAAAGATCATCGAGAGCAATCAACTGTTTCGGGAGCTGGTGGGTTACTCAGCGGAGGAGTTGACCGGAGTGACCTATCTGCAGTTGACACCCGCCAAATGGCATGCCATGGAGGAGCAGTTGGTGACGGAACAGGTCTTGCGCCGGGGATTTTCGGACGTCTACGAAAAGGAGTACGTCCGAAAGGATGGCACGATAGTCCCCATTGAGTTGCGATCGATTCTGCTTCGGGATGACAAGGGACAACCCGAGGCAATCTGGGGGGTGATTCGGGATATTTCTTTACGTAAGGAGGCCGAGGCCGAACTGCAGGAGATCAACCGCCAGTTGGACGCCGCCCGCCGCCAGGCCGAGTTCGCCAGTCAGGCCAAGAGCCAGTTCCTGGCCAACATGAGCCACGAAATCCGGACCCCCATGAACGCCATTATCGGCCTGGGACACCTGGCGCTTCAGACCAAGCTCTCCACCCGGCAGCAGGATTATCTGACCAAGATCACTTCCGCCGCCGATGGGCTACTGCAGCTGCTGAATGATCTCCTGGATCTCTCCAAGATCGAGGCGGGCAAAATGGAACTGGAAGAGGTCCCCTTCCCCCTCCACCCGCTTCTGGAACAGCTCCTGGGGCTGGCGGGGGTCGGGGCTGCGGCCAAGGGGCTCCGTCTGCTCCTCTCCATCCATCCGGAGAGCCCCGAGTACCTGGTGGGTGACCCTCTGAGGCTGGAGCAGGTCCTGCTCAATCTCCTGGGAAACGCCGTAAAGTTCACCCCCACCGGGGAGGTGGAGCTCTCCGTCCGCCCCCTGACTGAGGAAGGGGAGAAGGTAACCCTGGAATTCTCGGTGCGGGATACCGGCATCGGCCTCTCTCCGGAGCAGAGGGATTATATCTTCGAGGCTTTCACCCAGGCGGACGGCGCTACCTCCCGTCGTTTCGGAGGCACCGGGTTGGGATTGAATATCTGTCGTCGGTTGGTGTCGTTCATGGGGGGGGAGATCGGTGTGACCAGCGAACCGGGGAAGGGGAGCACCTTTACCTGTACCGCCCGTTTTTTCCGGGGAACGGCCCCTGAAGCGGAACCGGAACCGATGCTGGAACCGGCTGCAGTGAAGGAGCTCCTGACCGGGCGCCGGGTTCTGGTGGCGGAAGATCAGGAGGTCAATCAGCAGGTTCTCCGGGAGATCCTGGAGCAGGTGGGGGTAATCGTTGCGGTTGCCGCCGACGGACGACAGGCGGTGGCCATGGCGTCCCGGGAGCAGTTCGATGCTCTCCTCATGGATCTGCAGATGCCGGAACTGGATGGCTACGGTGCGACCCTGTTGCTGAGGCAAAGATGGCCACGGGAACAACTCCCCATCATCGCCATGACGGCTCATGTCATGAAAGAAGAGCGGGTGCGCTGTCTGGCCGGCGGCATGAATGATCATCTGGCGAAACCGGTGAATCCTCAGAAACTCTACGCCTGTCTGCTCCGTTGGCTCCGCCCCGGAGCACCACGACAGTCGTCGTACTCCGGAGACGCCGACCTTGAATACTCCGCTTTCCCTGGGCAAGAGCGGTGGAGCGATAACGACTCTGCGGAAAAAATCCTCATCGTGGACCATGAGCCCGGCAGAATTACCGCTCTGAACGGGATGTTGCCGGAGCGGTTTACCCGACTTGCCGCCACCGACGGACCCACCGCCCTGAAGCTGGCCAAAAGCCATCACCCTGATCTCATTCTCTTGGATACCGAACTGCCCGGGATGGAGAACTACGAACTCTGCACCCTCCTCAAGGAGGATGCCGCCACGGCGCAGATCCCGGTGATCTTTCTTTCTCTCCACCTGGAGGGGGAGAGTAGGGAGAGGGGGTTTGCCGCAGGGGGGGTGGATTACCTCTTCAGACCGTTTAGCGCCAGGGAACTGAACGTCCGGGTGAATACCCAGCTGCAGCTTCAGGCGGCCAGGGGTAGGAAAAAAAGATTTCACACGGATGACACGGATAACGGCACGGATCAAGGCGGATCAGGCAAATTTCCGTAACCCCTCCTGTCCTCCCCTTTCCTCAAGGGGAGGGACGGCTTGCGTGAACTTCGGTGGTAGAACGTTCCCCCTCTTGAGACAAGAGGGGGGCAGGGGGAGTTATGTAAACGGTAAGGCAACGGATCTGATAGTTACGAATCGGCATGCAAATGACGTTAGATTCACGGTATGTTTTTTTGTTGCGCGCTGCCTTACCGGTTCTCCACCGCTGCTTTCATCCTTCTCAGCGCCTCCCGTAGGAGGGTTTTGCTGCAGCCGAAATTGAGCCGGACAAATCCCGGAGCGTCAAACTCCGCTCCGTCGGAGAGACCGACTCCGGCTCCCAGAAAGAACTTCGCCGGGTCGGTGACGCCGGCGCCACGGGTGTCGATCCAGGCCAGGTAGGTGGCTTCCACAGGGGTGGTGGAGAGGCCGGGAATAGCGCCGACCACCTCCGTCACCAGATCACGGTTCCCTCTCAGGTAGGCCAGCAGCGCCTGACGCCAGGACTCCCCACGGCGGTAGGCCGCTTCGGCGGCGGTGAAACCGAGAAGGTTCACGTGGGGGACGATCCTCCCGGCCGCGGCGGTGAAGCCCCTCCGGAGTTCGGGATCGCTGATCACGGCAAAGGAACAGCCGAGACCGGGGATGTTGTAGCTCTTGCTGGGGGCCAGCAGGGTAATGGTCCGGCGAGCGATCTCCGGGGAGAGGGTGGCGATGGGGATATGTCGTACCCCCTCATCCAGGATCAGGCCGGCGTGGATGTCGTCGGAGCCGATGATCAGATCATGCCGTTCCGCCACAACCGCCAGTTGTCGCAACTCTTCCCGGGACCAGGCGCGTCCCACGGGGTTGTGGGGATTGCAGAGGAGGAGGAGGCGGCTGCGGGGGGTGATGGCTCGTTCCAGCGCCTCCAAATTGAATTCCCAGCGCCCTTCCGTCAGACGGAGGGGGACCTTCACCAGGCTCCGTTGGGAGAGGAGGGGGGCCGACATGAAGGGGGGATAGATGGGAGTAAAGGTTATGGCTTCGTCCCCCGGTTCCCCCACGCTTCGGCTGAGGACGTTCAGCCCGCAGACCAGTCCCGGCAGCCAGACCAGCCATTCCGCCGGCGCCTCCCAGCCGAAATCCCTTTCCAGATGCTCCAGCACCGCCGCGATCACTCCCGGAGTGGGATGGGTGTAGCCGAAGACGCCATGCTCTATTCGCTGCTGCAGCGCGGAGATGACCGCGGGGGGTGAGCGGAAGTCCATGTCGGCCACCCAGAGGGGGATGACATCCTCCCCGTAGCGGTCCCATTTCTCACTTCCCGTGCACCTCCGGTCAACAATGGTGTCAAAATCAAAAACGGTGTCCGGCATTCTCACTCCTCGGTTTTTTCAATGGTGATAAAGACCCCGTGCTCCACCGGGTCCAGTTCATAAAAACGCCGGATAGCCATGCATTTGAATTTGTCCAGCTCGGTCCCCTTCTTCAGGAGGAGAACGCCGGACCCGCTGTAGATGTTCCGGCTCAGCATCATGCCGTTCTTCAATTCATCGGGTGATATCTCCTGTTCGGTAACCGCTTCGGCTGCTTTGCCGATCTCCTTCAGGTAGACTGCGGCGGTGATCCGTTCGAAAGCTTTTTGCAGATTCGGGTCCAATCTGCTCCCGCAGAGTTTTGCCGCCTGCTCCAGGGCAAGCTCCACGGGGAGAGCTGAGCGACCGGAGACGGCATTGTCGATATAGTCGGCAAAGGCGATGATGCGTGACCCCACGGGAATAGCGGCGGCGGCCAGCCTGTCGGGGAACCCCCTCCCGTCGAATCTTTCATGGTGGTGGCGGATGAGGATGCCGGCCGGCCGCAGGTATTCGATGACATCCAGCACCATCTGCCCCCTGACGGCGTGCATGCCGTATTCGCGGTAATCCTGGGGATTCAGCCGCTCGGGGGCTATCCGGAGAATTCGCTCGGAAACTCCCAGCTTGCCGATATCGTGGAGGAGCGAGGCGATCCTGATGGTCTCCCGCCCGTCGCCGGCGATTCCTTGCTCCTGGGCCGCAGCCTGTGACAACTCCGCCACGTTGCTGGCGTGCTGAAAGAGATCTTTTCCTCCCAGCTTCACCGTTCCCGCCAGGGCTACGATCATGGATTCGTAGCTCTCCTTCGTTCGGCGCAGGGTGAGCCCCAGTTCCTCATTTTTCTGCCGGAGGATGGTGGTCTGCTGCAGGACCCGCGCCTTGAGACTATTGTTCCACTCCCGTAGTTCTTCGTTCTGCTGGTGAACGATCTCGTTCAGCCGACGGTTTTCCACGGTAAGGGAATACTGTTGCATGGCGTCCCGGACCACCATGAGGAGCTCTTCGTCGTTCCATGGTTTTCCCAGATAACGGGACAACCCCCCCTTGTTGATGGCGTCGATGGTGGAGTTGAGATCGGAGATGCCGGTCAGCAGTATCCGGACAGCATCGGGGGCTACGCCACGACAGGCTTCGAGAAATTCCGAGCCGAGCATTCCCGGCATCCGCTGATCCGAGATGATCACTCCCACATTCCGGTCACCGGCCAGGAGCATCAGTCCTTCGCCGCCGGAACGGGCCGTAATGACCTCGAAATCCTCATCCATAAACAGACGCCGGAGTGACTGGAGGATGTTTTCTTCATCATCAACACAAAGGAGTTGAAACGGCGCCGGAGCACCTTCGGTCGTCATCACGGTGTAACTCTCATCTAGCTGTTCCTTGATATTCACGATTCTGTCGTATTTTCCGGCCTGCGGAGCGGCAGGGCGATGGTGAAGGTGGCCCCTGCACCCACGGAACTCCGTACCTGAATTGTTCCGCCATGTTTTATCACGATATCATGGGAGATGGATAGCCCCAACCCGGTTCCCCGCCCTGCTTCCTTGGTCGTATAGAACGGCTGGAAGATTCGGGACAGCTGGGATTCCGGGATGCCGCAACCGGTGTCACTGACGGCGATGTAGACCATGTCGGTGTCACTGCTGCTCCGTACGGTAATTTTCCCCTGACCGACCATGGCCTGGGCGGCGTTGACCAGCAGATTCATGAGCACCTGGCTGATCTGTTGCTGGTTACAGGTGACCAGGGGGAGTTCCCCCAGTTCCAGCGCCAGAGTAGCCACATATTTGATTTCATTGGTTACGATGGTGATCACGCTCCGAATGCACTGATTCAGGTCGGCCGGCTCCATTCGGCCGAACTCATCGCTCCTCGCAAAGCGCTTCAAGTCGCTGATGATTGCCTTGATCCGTCCGCTCCCGTCGGCGGATTCCCTGATGATCTGGGGGAGTTCGTTCCTGATCCGGTCGATCTTCAGCTCTCCCCTTCTGGTGGTAATTCTCGCCGCTCCCTGTGGCGTGGAGCTCTCCCGGAGCTCCTGTTCCAGGGCCGATATGTAGGAGTCGAGACGATCCCAGTATTTTCCCAGGGTCGTGATGTTGCTGGTGATGAAACCCATGGGGTTGTTAATCTCGTGGGCGATTCCCGAGGCGAGGAGCCCGATGGAAGCCATCTTGTCCTGCTGGAGCATTTGACGCCGGATATCCATGAGCTCTCGTTCCGTGGCGACACGCGCCGTAATATCTTCCACGAGAACGATGAAGTACTTGACGCCGCCATCCTGGTTTCGCAGGCATTTTACGGTGTTGACCGCATGCACCGTGGCTCCGTCCTTTTTCAGGTAGCGCTTCTGACACACCGTGTCGTTGATTTCACCGGAAACAGTCCGGTCAAACCGTATGAAGTTGGTGGGAAGGTCATCGGGATGAGTCACTTCAGGCCAGGTCAGAGTGAGCAACTCTTCCCGTGAGTATCCCAACATTCGGCAGAGGGCGGAGTTTACCGAAGTAAAATGCTTGTCCAGATCGGTGGTCGCCATCCCCACGGTGGCGTTCTCGAAAAATGCGCGGAAATGCTCTTCACTCCGATGGAGGGCCTGCTGGGCGTTTCGGCGTTCGGTGAAATCCATGGTCTGGCTGGCAAGAAATGTCCTGTTCCCTCGTTTAAGGGGGAACTTGATGGAGTGAAAATGCCTACCCTTGAACTCGTATTCGAATTCGGAAGGTCCTCCCGCGGCCAGCACATCAAGATCACCACGATGAATCGTTCCGGCAAATTCCGGAGGAAACAGCTCCTCTGTCCGTCGCCCGATAATCAGCTCAAGGGGTCTGCCCAGCAACTTCTCGAAGTTCCTGCTGGCCTCAATGACTCTGAGATTCTCATCCTTGATATAGGTGTAAACCGGGCTCTGTTCCACGAAGAGCCGGAACAGCTCCTTACTCTCCGCCAGGGCTTGTTCAGTACGTTTTTGCGCGACCATACTCCAGAGCACATCGGCCAGAAAGGAGAGCTCCCGCACGTCTTCGTCACCGTACGGTTTCGACTTGTTACCCACTCCCAGGAGCGCCACCACCAGATCAGTGCGCAGTACCGGGACGACCAGTTCCCGAAGTATAGCTGCCTGCTGCTCCCGCTCTCCCTTCCTAGGGCGTATCGTTGCGTAATGGTTGACCATGACCGGTTTTTGCTGATGGACGGAGTCAACCCAGATGCCGCTTTCGCCGATGGGATAAGGTGTCCCTTTTTCCAGGGTCGTGCAAAAATCCTTCAGTGTTCCCGTGGACCATGCCTGGAGCGACAGGGTGGTCTGATCGGGTTCCACAAAGTGGTAGAAACCCATGGGACTTCCGTTGAAGGCGCAGATCTCATCCAGGGAGTACTGCAGCAATTCGTCCAGGCCATGCCCCAGGGCATATTCCATCAGACGGATACGCACCATGAGCAGCTCATCGTTTTGTCGTCGCCGGCCGGTACTGTTGGTTCTGTTTACCGATTTCATCTCCTGCCTCCCGATCTCCGCAGTTCATCCGAAATTCCGCCGACGGGGAGTTTCACGGTAAAGGTCGATCCTGCTCCTTCCCTGCTGGTAACCAAAATCTCTCCCCGGTGTTTTTTGACGATGTCATAGGCGAGGGACAGACCGAGACCGGTACCCTTTCCCACCTCTCTGGTGGTGAAAAAAGGGTCGAAGATACGGGGGAGGTTTGTTTCAGGAATGCCGCATCCGGTATCGGCGATCTGCGCGCAGATGGTTTCGTCCTCCAGCAGGGTGGTGACGGTGATCTCTCCCCCGTCCCCCAGGGCATGGATCGCGTTTGTCAGCAGGTTCATGAACAACTGGTTCAATTGCTGAGGATAGCAGAGGGTAGGGGGGATGACGCCGAAGTTGCGCCGGATCTTCATGGAGGGAGTCAGGCAGTTCCTGACCATGATAATGGTTTGATCCAGGCAGTTGTTGATGTCGGCATTGGTGGGGGTGTCGCCGTCCGCACCGGCGAACTGTATCAGTTCCCGGATAATCTTATGGACCCGTTCGGCCCCCGTTCTGGATTCGGAGATCAACTGTCCGCTGTCGGCGAGGATATGTCGGATCTTCAACCGGGTGGAACATTCCTCTACCCGTTCCCGGAGTTGCGGGATGCCGCATTCCACGAGACAATCGGTCTGAACTTCAATGAATTCCCTGATCCTACCCAGATATTTACCCAGGGTTCCCAGATTGCTGCTGATGAATCCCAGCGGACTGTTAATCTCATGGGCCACGCCGCCGGCCAGTTGCCCGATGGAGGTCATTTTTTCCTGCTGGAACGCCAGCGCCTTCACATCCCTCAGCTGGGAATAGGCATCCTGAAGTTCATCGCGCTGAGTACTGATTTTTTTGGTCAGTACGTTCAATTCCTGAAAAATTCGTGCATTTTTAAGGATGATGCCGGAGAGTTCGCCGGAGGTCAACGCCAGGCTCAGGTACTGTTCCCGATACTTGGGGAGGGTGAGGCCGTCAATGATGATGACTCCCAGTTCATCACCCTTATGACCCACCTTGAACAGGAATCTTCCTTCCATTTCATGGGGGAGGGTGTAGTCGGTTTTCAGGGTCATCGCCTGGGCAATAAGTTCGTCTCTGTCGCTCCCCTTGAATTCTCCCTGAATCGTAACCGTGTCCGGCGCGCCGCCGTTGAGTCGGACGAAGGCTACCCCGTTGGCGGCGAAGAGCGTCTGAAACATGATCAGAATCCTGCCGACAATCTCTTCTTCCTGGTGGGATTGGGCGATGAGATCCAGCAGGTCAAAGGCCATGACGTAGTCGGCGCAGGTCCGTTGGAGAAGCTCACGGGAATGAACGCAGGAGTCACCGCGACAGAGCGCCGCGGCGTTCTCGATCCGGAGCCGGAGCAGCTCCAATCCTACGGGAACGACGGTGAAGGGGCGCTGCACGAAGGTGGCGAATTGGGCAAGGTCGTTCAGGGAATCACCCCCCACTCCCGTGTCGAGAAGGAGGAGGGAGTTGATGGCTTCGGCGAAAAATTCACCGGCCAATTCAGCATCCTGGTGGAACCCCAGGACATGAAGATGTTCCCGCCAGTTCCGCAACCAACCGGAGGTGACGATGTAGGCGCCTTCCTGAAGGTAGCGGTTGACGGCATAAGCGGGGGCCACCAGATGAAAACAAGAGTCCAGACGAATGAACCGACAGGCCGTGGGGATTTCCGACGAACCTTCCAGTTGTGACAGGCAGCATCCTCCCAGGGTGATGACGACATCGTTAGTGCCGGTAGTCGCATCCAATGTCGACCGAAGTTCCGCTGGTGACAACGGTGGCCGGCCACAGCGGGGGGGGAACGTGGCGAATTCCAGCCCGGGAAAATCTCCCGACTCCCTCAGGGAGTTGATCTCTTCGCCGTAGAGTTCGCAGACCAGAACGGTGAGTCCTCCTCCGTTCATGGCGCGGTGTCCGACGCCAGCGGATAGTTGCCGAACGTATGGACGGCGTCGGATATGGCCATGAGCACCTCATCGGGGACTTGCCAGGGGATCTCTCCATGATTGTCCGCCAGGATGTAGCCGCCGCCGCGCCCACCCTTGGCGATCGCCTCCTGAACCTTGATCCGGGCCTCCTGGGGGCTCCAGCGCCGCATCTCGATACCGTTCAAGTTGCCGATGATGCTCAATCGACCGGCTGCCGCCGCTTTGACCTCCGCCAAATCTTCCTGTGAGCTGACACCCAGGGCTGCTGTTCCTGTCCGGGCCAGAAGCTCCATGATCCCGAGGCAGCGCCCCGATGCCAGATGGGTCGCGGTGGGTCCCTTGATCCGCGCCAGGGTCTCTATGGCCACCTGAAACCCGGTGGTCTCATAGAGTTCCCGGGGGATAATGGTAGGTGACGCCACCGGATCGAAATAACAGATGGCGCTTGCTCCGGCCTCAAGCTGGGCATTGGCCCACTGTACGGCGAATTCCTGATTGACGGTCATGAGTCGTCGAAAGAGATCCGGTCGTTCGTTGAGCAGGTCCAGATAGGTTGCAAACCCCAGTTGCATGACGGGAAGAGAAAAGGGGGAGATCACTACCCCCAAGATGGGGACCTGGCCGCCGGAGTTCTGTTTCAGCAGGCGAAGAGTCGCCAGAGTACGCTGCAGGCCGGCGGAATCTTCCAGACGGGGGGGGACAAGATGCAGGATCTCATCCATTCTCCCCAGCGGGGGCTGTCCGGAGTTGGGAGGGCCATCGTCGTAATAGATGACCTCACCACCCCATGCCTCGATCTCCTGTGGCGCGAAGTGAAAGCCCGAGAGGCAGTCGTGCCGGTATTTCGCCCGGAGGCGGAGTTGCCCGGTTGCTACATATTCCGCCCGGGAAAAATACTCCCTGATCCCCATTCCCAGCTCCTTGGCGCCATGGAGGGTTGCCAGCAGGAAAAAAGGGACCCGATCCGGTTCCTGATGGCTCAGCGAGGTGAGTACGCGTTGCATGGAGTTATATGTTTTCACCGTGCACCTCCCGGCTGAGACGTTGGACGATGGCGATAGCCCCCGAAGCCGTAGGGCTGGTGGCGTCGGCGCCGACTTCCTGCCAGAGCTGTTCATCGAACCTGAACGGCGCTCCTCCCACCACCAGCTTGACCTTGAGTCCCAGGGTATCCAGACGTCGACGAAGCTCTTTCACCCGGAGGGCTGAGGAAAGCATTAACGTGGAGACGAGCAGGATCCGAATTTTTTCCGATTGAACCCTGATAACCAGACTCTCCAGGTGCTGCTGACCGAAATCGGTGATCTTGTAGCCACCGGCCCTGAGCACCGAACAGAGTAACCGTTTCCCCAGCAGGTGGGAATCTTCCAGAACGGCCACAGCTATGTTGGGAGTTTTTTTCAGCTCAGGTCCATCGGAGGGGAGGAGCTCATTCAGCAGCGATTCGCAGATCCGGCCGCTGACATAGATCTGGGACAGGGCAACCTCGCCTCGCTCCCACTTGGCGCCGATCAGGTCCAGCACCGGCATGAAGTACTCTTCGGCGAATTCGGTGGGGGTGAGTCCCGAATCTTTGTAAATTCTCCGGGTGGCGACCTTGTTGAGGCTCAGAAGCGCCGTTTCCAGTTCATGGTGGAGTCGTTGGGCGTTACTCATGGCGCTCCTATGCCGCTTTGGGTGGAGTTTGGGCGGCAGATCACGTCCCGTGCATTTTTGAAAATAATCTATTTGGTAGCTTCGTGCAAGTTCATTCACCCCTGCCGTTATCCTTGTTGCAGAACAACCGGGAGAAATGATACTATCCTCGTCGTTTCGGTATACCGAAACGACGAAAGGAGAGATTACCTCGTGTCACTATTCGGCGCAACGCAGCAATCCCTCTTCGGGGGGGAAGAACCGGCAGTCGCCATCACGGCGCCTCCCCCCCCACGCTACAAGGCTGCAACCCTTTACAAAATCCCCCTTGAGGGGGTCAAGCCCGACCCGGCTCAACCGCGGATTCACTTTGACGAGGAGGCTCTGGAGGCGCTGGCGGCGTCCCTCCGTCAGCTGGGGGTGATCCAACCGGTTTTGTTCCGGGTGAATGAGGGTGGTGAGGCCATTCTTGTCGCCGGGGAACGGCGCTGGCGGGCGGCCGGGCTGGCCGGGCTGAAGACGATACCGGCGCTCTGCACCGCAGGCGATCCGCTGGAACTCTCCATGGTGGAGAATACGTTGCGCGAGGAGCTGACGGCGGTGGAGCTGGCCGAGGCTTTGGGGCGGTTGAGGGAACAGCGTGGGTACACCCTGGAGCAACTGTCGGCCCTGGTGGGGAGGGCGCTTTCCACGGTCTCGGAAATTCTCTCCCTTAACCGGCTCCCCCCGGAAATACGGGATGAGTGCCGCAGTAACCCGGCCATGCCCCGCGATATCCTGGTCCGCATCGCCCGGGCCGAAACCCCGGAGGAGATGGTGCGACTCTTTCGGCGATATGTTCAGGGCTCTCTGGGCCGGGAGGAGCTCAAGGATCGTGGCCGGCCGGAGCGGACGTTGAAATTCGCCGTACTCGCAAAGCAGTTGACCACGTATCGCTCCAAAATCAGCGCCATTGAAGTCGCTTCCCTGAAACCGGCCCAACGCAGGAAGCTGAAGCCGCTTCTACAAGCGGCGCTGAGCGATTTGGCTGCCCTCCTGAAATGCGTCGAGGAGTCATAAACATCATGGACCTGTTCCGGAAATACTGATATTCTGCACCTCAGCCAACGAATTGACGGGATTTTTTGCATAACCTTTACACGATAGATACTAAGGGGAAGAGACCATGGCGGTGGAATGGGGTGAGTATCTCTCCGTGGGAGTTGCACGGATAGATGATCAGCATAAGGAGATTTTCCGACGAATCAATGCCCTCATGGATGCTATCAATGAGGGAGATGGCGCAACCCAGGTAATCGAGGCGATCAAATTTCTGGAGAATTATACGGTAACCCATTTCGCCGACGAAGAAGGACTGATGGCAGAAACCTGTTATTCGGTTCTTGGGCCCCACCGGAAGGAGCATGAGAAGTTTTGTATGGATGTGCAGTTGCTGAAACAGCGGATAACCACGGAAGGGACCACCAAGATGAATATTCTCAAGACCAGCCAGGCGCTCATCAGCTGGCTCGTCCAGCATATTTTAGCCACCGACAAGGCTCTGGCCGCTCATTTGAGCTCTACCTGGAACAACAAAGCTGAAGAGGAGACGACATGAACGTTTGTACCTGCGGCAGCGGCGCCGATTACACCCGCTGCTGCGAGCCGATCATCACCGGGACGGAACCCGCCCTGACAGCGGAACAACTGATGCGGGCGCGCTATTGCGCCTATACCAAGCTGCAGATGGATTTTGTTTTCGAGAGCACCCACCCTGATCATCGGGCCACCTTCGACGTCGCAGGAACCAGGGCATGGGCCGAACAGTCCACCTGGCAGGGGTTGGAGATCATCAGCGCCACCCAGGGGGGGGAGGGCGACGAAGTGGGGGAGGTGGAGTTCATCGCCCGGTACAAGGAGAAGGATATCAATCGGGAGCATCATGAACGGGGGCAGTTTGAAAAACTGGATGGACGATGGTTTTTCACCGAGGCGATCATGGTCAGGAAGAAGCCTCTCACCGTTGTCAAGGTCGGCCGTAATGACCCCTGTCCCTGCGGCAGTGGTCTAAAACAAAAAAAGTGTTGCGGGAAATGATGGTTGCAACGCACCGTTTAGGTGATGTGTAACAAATAACATACCCGCCTGTTGTCCTGTTCTTTAGCTTGTCATCCTGAGCAACGCGGAGGATCTGCTGTTGAATCAAGCAGGAGCAGATCCTTCACTTACTTCGACTTCGCTCAGCACAAGTCGTTCAGGATGACAGACGGTTGGTATGCTTATTGTTGCCGATCACCGAACTTGTAACCTGCCGGTAGCAGTTGCTCCGCTTCACGTCCCCCCTTATCTGCATCCTTTGATTCCAAAACGGCAGTATCTCTCGCAGAGAAACCAAAAATAACAGCATAGTAGGTCAGTTGAGGCTTTCACCGATCAGGTGACGGCCCGTCGTTGGTTTATGCTCCACATCTTCTTAATTTTACACGTTTTTCTCTGCGGACTCTGCGAGAGATAGCATTTTTTTCAGGTTGTTTTCTTCTGCCCATAAGAGTGCAAACTGTCGAGGATGTACCGTCAGCACCGGGCTTTTATGTGATTTTTTTTACATGAAATCACTTGACTAATGAGAGCAATGGCGTACTCTTGTGGGTGATAACTCTGTTTTATTGCCACAGGAGATCATCATGAAAATGCCCGCCATTGTCAATTTCTATCTCAATTTCTCCGTCAAACTCCGTTTGACCGTCCTCTGTGTCTGCTACACTCTCGGCGTACTTGCCGTGGAGTTCAGCGGCAGGTTCGGGCAGAACATCCACTATGGCGCCCTTGTTTTTACCGTACTCTTCGGGATTCTCTTCAGTTGGCTGAATATCTGGTCCATCTGCCAGGCGATCCGGCGGGCCATGGAACACCTTGAGACGATGGCCAGGGGGGATCTTTCCCAGAATATAGAAGTTTTACGCCACAATGAGATCAGCAGGATGCTTTTCAGCATGAAGACGCTCCAGGAATCGTTTCAGAAGCTCTCCACCGATACGGGAATGCTGATTACGGCTGCGGTGAACGGAAATCTCTCCACCAGGGCCGACGCAGGGAGACACCACGGAGATTTTGAGAAGATCGTGGCCGGTATTAATGAAATTATGGATACTGTCATCGGCCCGTTAAACGTGGCCGCCGATGCTCTCTACAACTTCGGTGACGGCATCGTTCCCAAAGAAATCACCGAAGAGTATCGGGGCGATTACGCGAGGATCAAGGCCGGTCTCAGCAGTGTCATCAGCGCCGTCAGTCTGAGGGGGCAGGATCTGGAACTCCTCAATAACGCCGCCCTGCAGGGGAATCTTTCCCTGCGCGCCGATACGTCCAAATATTCCGGCTACAACAGCAAAGCGCTTACCATCGTCAACGAAATTCTGGATCGACTGACCATTCCACTGGGGGTCGCCGCCACCTATGTGGACCGGATCTCCAAGGGAGATATCCCGGAGAAGATTACCGAAACCTACAACGGTGACTTCAACACCATCAAGAACAACCTCAATACCTGTATCGACGCCATCAACTATCTCATTGCCGACACTGACATGCTGGCCAAAAACGCCGTCCACGGAAAACTGGCGACCCGGGCGGATTTGACCCGGCACCGAGGGGACTTTCGCAAGATCGTCTCCGGAATTAACGATACCCTGGACGCCGTCATCGACCCCCTGAACGTGGCCGCCGAGTATGTAAACCGGATCTCCAAGGGAGATATCCCCCCCAAGATCACCGACAGATACCAGGGGGACTTCAACGAGATCAAACTCAATCTCAACAACTGTATCGACAATATCAACGCCCTGGTGGTGGATGTGGATATGTTGGCCGGTTCCGCCCGGGAGGGAACTCTGGCGAAAAGAGCCGATGTGGCGACTCACCACGGGGATTTCCGAAAGATCGTGGCCGGTTTCAATGAGACCCTGGATGCGGTCATCGGTCCCTTGAATGTGGCCGCCACCGCACTGCACAAATTCGGGGAAGGTCTCTCGCCGGAAAGAGTGACCGAGATCTACCATGGCGATTATGAAAAGATCAAGATCGGTGTCAACAATGTCATCGAAAATGTGGAAATGCGGGGTTATGACCTGGAATTGCTCAGAAACGCCGCCCTGTCGGGTAATCTGACCCTGCGGGTGGATGCTTCGAAATACATCGGTTTCAACAGCAGAATGATCGGTACTATCAATGATATTCTGGATAATCTGGTGACACCGCTGATGATGACCTCCAGTTATATGGCCCGTATCGCCAAGGGAGACATTCCCTCTCGAATCACCGATAGCTATCATGGCGACTTTGATGATATCAAAAACAACCTGAATACCTGTGTCGACGCCGTCAACGCCCTCATTGCCGATGCCGGGATGCTGGCCCAGGCTGCACGGGAAGGAAAGCTGAACCTCCGGGCCGATACCCGCAGACATCAGGGCGATTTCCGGACCATCATCCAGGGCGTCAACGATACTCTCGACGAAGTTATCGGTCCACTCTCCATGGCGGCGGGTTATGTAGACCGGATCAGCAAGGGAGACATTCCGAACAAGATCACCGACCAGTACCATGGTGATTTCAATGTTCTCAAAAACAATCTGAATACCTGTGTGGATGCGGTGAACAGCCTCATTACCGACGTCTACCTCCAGGCTCAGGCCGCTCTGGAGGGGAGATTGATGATCCGTGCTCATGCCGGTCGGCACCAGGGGGATTTCCGGAAAATCGTTACCGGTGTCAATACCACCATCGACGCTCTGGTGGGAATCATCGACGCCCTCCCGGCTCCGGTGATGATCGTCGATCGCTCCTTCACCATCACCTACATGAACCGGAGCGGCGCACAAGTCGGGGGGAAGAGTCCGGAACAGGTCATCGGCGGTAAGTGTTATGATCATTTCAGGACATCGGATTGCAATACGGAAAAATGCGCCTGCCGCCGGGCCATGGAGGACGGCCGGATCTCCACCAGCGAGACCGACGCTCAACCCGGGTCGAACGTTCTTGAAATATCCTACACAGCCAGCCCCCTGCGGGATGGGGAAGGAAAGGTTATCGGCGCCTTCGAGATGGTCACGGACCTGACGACCATCAAACGTCACGCCAGGGCCACCGACAAGATCCTGGCATATCAGGCGACCGAAACCGGGAAACTGGCCGACTGTCTGGGAAAACTTGCTCAGGGAGATACCGGTTTCTCGTTACGGGCCGAATCGGGAGATCCGGACACCGCCGCCATACGCAACAACTATGAAACCATTTATCATGAGGTTACCAACCTGACCGGTGCGTTGCAAAACATCTCTGCCATTGCCGTTGAGATTGCCGGCGGCAACCTTATGGTGGAGCTCAAGGAGCGCTCCCCGGACGACGAACTGACGAAATCCCTCATCGCCATGGTCGGACAACTCATCAGTGTCGTGAGCGAGGTAAAATCAGCAGCCGACAACGTAGCCGCCGGTTCCCAGGAGATGAGTTCCGGGGCGGAGAACCTTTCCCAGGGGGCTTCGGCCCAGGCCGGCGCCGCCGAGGAGGCTTCCTCCTCCATGGAGGAGATGACCGCCAACATCAGGCATAGCGCCGACAACGCCCAGCAGACCGAGAAGATTGCCGTCAAGTCCGCCGATGACGCCAAGGCCGGGGGGGCGGCCGTGGCCGAGACCGTCGCCGCCATGCGGGAGATTGCCGGGAAGATCACCGTCGTGGAAGAGATCTCCCGGCAGACCAACATGCTGGCCTTAAACGCCGCCATCGAGGCGGCCCGGGCCGGAGAGCATGGCAAGGGTTTCGCCGTGGTCGCCTCCGAAGTACGCAAGCTGGCGGAACGGAGCCAGCAGGCGGCCCAGGAGATATCCCAGCTTTCCGCCTCCAGTGTGGAGGTGGCGGAACGGGCCGGGGCGATGCTGACCCGGATGCTTCCGGACATTCAGAAAACTTCCGACCTGGTGCAGGAGATTCACGCCGCCAGCAGGGAGCAGGATTCCGGGGCAGGGCAGATCAACAAGGCGATTCAGCAGTTGGACCAGGTGATCCAGCAGAACGCCTCCGCCGCCGAGGAGATGGCCTCCACCGCCGAGCAGCTCTCCTCCCAGGCCGAGCAACTCCAGGGCGCCGTGGCCTTCTTCAAAATAGACAGTGTCACCGCCAAACCCGCACCTCCGGCCAGAGTCCGTCCAACCCGAATCAGTGCCAAGGCGCCTCCCCAAAAAGCTCCTACCTACGGTGTAGCCAAGAGAACGTCCAGCACTGTGGGGGGGCATGACCTGCATATGGCGTTGCCCGATGACCTGGATAACCACTTCGAGAAGTTCTGATCTCCGGGATGTAGAGCTATTCTGTGTACTTTGTTCTCCGTTTGGTGTAGATTCTGAAAAGTTTGCCCATGGCCCCATGGCAGCGATGTGGCGCCCGGACAACCGTTACTGCCATACTTTTCGGTATCACAAAGGAGATAGCATGACGGATGAATCGCTCCACGTACTCTTCGTGGATGACGAAATCAATATTCTGAAGACCATGACCCGGCTCTTTCGGGAAGAGCCCTTCAAGGTTCTGACTGCGAGTTCGGGGGTGGAAGGTCTGGAGATCCTCCGTGCCAGTTCCAATGTGGGATTGATCGTCAGCGATCAGCGCATGCCGGGAATGACCGGCACGGCTTTTCTCCAGGCGGCCTCCGAGATCTTTCCTGATACCCCCCGGATGATCCTCACCGGATACTCGGATGTGAATGCTGCCATTGACGCCATCAATCAGGGGGGCGCCTCGCGCTTTCTCATGAAGCCGTGGAATGAGAATGAACTGCGCCTTGCGGTGCGTGACGGGCTGCAACGGTACCAGCTTATCCAGGAGAACAAACGTCTCAATGAGGTCATCCGCTTGCAAAAAGAAGAGATGGCAGAATGGAACGTCAATCTCAAGGCCCGGGTGCTCCAGCAGACGACGACGATCAGGAAACAGCTGGAAGAGACACGCCAGCAGAGTGACCGGAGCCAGAAAAAAAGCGACGCCATGGTTCTCCTGCTGGCCGATCTGCTGGATCGGGGGCACCACCAGATCAGCAAACACTCCCGCAATGTGGCCGCCCTGGCGGGATCCATCGCCGCTACCCTGCACCTCCCGCTGTATCAGGCCGAGGAAATCAGGAATGCGGCGCTACTTCATGATATTGGCCTCATCGGCATGTCCGAACGGGTGCTCACCAAAAGCAGGGAACTTCTCAGTGGCGATGATCTCCTGGAGTATCGAACTCATCCGGTGAAAGGACAGGAGACCATCGACACCATCGAAGAGCTGCAGGGGATCGGGAGGCTCATCCGTCATCATCACGAAGAGTTTGCGGGGGGCGGTTTTCCCGGAGGGCTTTCCGGAGAAGGGATCTCGTTGGGGGGGCGGATTCTCTTCCTGGCAAATTACATCGACAACCAGTACACCCTGCTCACCGGGAAAGATGCCAAATATCAGATAACCAGAAAGGTGGCGGCGGGGATGGGGAGACTATTTGATCCGGCCCTGGCGCAGGCTGCCAATCAGGCGGTGATGGAGGTCCTGGCGGATCCTCCCACCGCTCAGCAGAGTCACACCGAACAGGAACTGCCCCTCCGTAATCTGGAAGTGGGGATGATCTTGACGCGGGATATCTACAGTAACCCGGGGTTATTGGTCCTGGAGCGGGGAACCCGCCTCACCCCCCAGTCGCTGGAGGCGATCCGCCTGCATCAATTGAGCATTCCGCTGAATACTAAGGCGTATATCCGGAAATAGGTTGTTATTCTCCCAGATAAGCTCTCCGGACATCCGGATTTTTGGCCAGCTCCCCTGCACCTCCCGAAAGGACAACTTCTCCTGTTTCCAGCACATAGGCTCGATGGGCGATGGAAAGGGCCATGTTGGCGTTCTGCTCCACCAGCAACACCGTGGCGCCGCCGGCATTGATCTCCTGAATGAGGGAGAAGATCTGCTCCACCAGCATGGGGGCCAGACCCATGGACGGTTCGTCCAAGAGCAGGAGTTTTGGCCGCGACATGAGGGCCCTCCCCATGGCCAGCATCTGCTGCTCCCCCCCGGAGAGAGTCTTGGCCAGCTGCCCGCTTCGCTCGCGCAGGCGGGGGAAACGGTTGAAAACCTCAGCGATCTCCTCCTTCACCCCCTTGGCGTCACTCCGGATGTACCCCCCCATCTCCAGATTCTCCAGGACGGACATATTGGCGAAGAGTCGCCGACCTTCCGGAACCTGGGAAATGCCTTTCCTGACGATGAGGTGGGGAGGGGCGCCGCTAATCTCTTCCCCCAGAAAGCTGATCCTACCGGAGGCCGTGGGGACGATTCCCGAGATGGCGTTGAGGATGGTGCTCTTCCCCGCCCCGTTGGCCCCGATGAGCGCCACGATCTCCCCCTGTTCTACCCGGCAGGAGATATCTTTTAACGCCTTGATGACATGGTAGTTAACGTACAGATTCTCCAGAACGAGCATGGGGGAGACCTCAATCTTCAAACGGCTGTTTACGTGGATTTCCCCAGATATGCCTCTATTACCTTGGGGTTGTTCCTGACTTCATGGGGTATCCCCTCGGCGATCTTCTCGCCGTAGTCCAGCACGGCGATCCGGTCGGAGATCCCCATGACGAACTTCATATCATGCTCCACCAGAAGTACGGTAATGCCGGTGGTGCGAATCCGCTGAACTATTTCCATGAGTGCCCCCTTTTCCTGGGGGTTCATCCCCGCAGCCGGTTCATCCAGCAGGAGGAGCTGGGGTTTCAGCGCCAGGGCCCGGGCGATCTCCAGGCGGCGCTGTTCTCCGTAGGGGAGATTTCCCGCCGGTTCGAAGGCCCGATAGGCCAGGTCCACGGTCTGGAGAGAGCTGGTGGCCAGTTCCAGTAATCTCCCCTCTTCCCGCCGTACCCAGGGGGTTAACTTCAACAGGGAGCCGGTCACTCCCCATTTCCCCTGCGTATGGGCGCCGATAAGGACGTTGTCTAGAACGGAAAGGTCGGAAAAAAGCCTGATGTTCTGGAAAGTTCGGCCTATTCCTCCTGCAGCGATGCGATGGGTCGGCATTCCGTGAATGGGGCGCCCCAGGAATGAAATCGACCCTGAGGTCGGACGGTAGATACCGGTGATCAGGTTGAAGATCGTGCTCTTGCCGGCGCCGTTGGGGCCGATCAAGGCGTGAATGCTCCCCTTTGCCACATTCATGGTTACGTTGTTTACCGCTGTGAGACCGCCGAAGCTGATGGTTACCCCTTCCAGATTCAGTATCGTCATGGCTGTCTCCACCGTTCCTGGAGCTTTTTCATGCCGGGTTTGCGACCCAACAGCTTGAGGAAAATTTCCATGAAGTTGATCCCCCCCATGAGCCCATTGGGACGAAATATCATCATGAAGACCAGCAACCCCCCATAGACCAGCATCCGGTAGGTGGCCATGAACCGGAGAAACTCCGGCGCCGCCGAAAGGAGCGCCGAGCCGATGATGCACCCCGGAATACTCCCCAATCCCCCCAGGACGATCATGCTGAGGATATCCACGGATTTGAGAAAACCGAAATCCGAGGGGTTGATAAAGCTGATGAAATGGGCGTAGAGTCCTCCACCGACTCCCGCCAGAAAGGTGCCGATGGCGAAGGATTGGACCTTGTAGCGGGCCACGTCGATCCCCATGGCTTCGGCGGCGATTTCGTCGCAGCGAATCGCCTTGAGCGCCCGTCCGAAACGCGAGTTCTGGATGAAGGAGACGAGGGTAATGGCGAGAAACACCACCAGCCAGACGGTTATGGGGAGGGGGGTGGCCGAAATGGGGGGGGGAACCGAAAGGCCGAAGGCCTTGTTGGTGATCTCCAGGTTGAGGAATATAACTTTGACGATCTCGGCAAACCCCAGGGTACAGATCGCCAGGTAGTCCCCGGTGAGGCGAAGTATGGGATAGCCGATGAGGACACCCACCGCCGCGGTGAGCGCGCCGGTGACCAGCAGATTGACGGAGAAGGGGGTCTGGAGCTTGATGGTGAGGAGAGCGCTGGTAAAGGCGCCTATGCTCATGAACGCAGCGTGTCCCAGGGAGAGTTGCCCGGTGAGGCCGGTGATAACGTTTAGCCCCAGTGCCAGGACGATGGCGATACCAATGATGACGACGATCTGGAGCAGATAAGGGTCGATCTGCCCCACCATGGATTGCACTGCTTCACCCATAACTATCTTCCTTCAGACTTTCTTCTGAATCTTCTTTCCCAGAAGCCCGGTGGGCTTCACCATAAGTACGAAGACCAGGATGGTAAAGGCGATGGCGTCGCGATAGGATGAGTAACCGGCGGCGACGCCGAAGACTTCGGTAATTCCCAGGAGGAGTCCCCCCAGCATGGCGCCGGGTATGGAGCCGATTCCTCCGAGAACAGCGGCGGCAAAGGCTTTTAACCCTGCCATGAGCCCCATGTTGAAGGAAACCGCGTTGAAGAGGAGACCCACCAGTACCCCGCCGGCGGCGGCCAGGGCCGACCCCAGGGCAAAGGTGAAGGAGATGATCATGTTGACATTGATCCCCATGAGCGCAGCGGTGTTGTAATCTTCGGCGGTGGCCCGCATTGCCTTGCCGATCTTTGTCCTCTTGACGATGAACTCCAGGGCTATCATGAGGGCTGCAGAGACGCCGATGATGAGGAGTTGCAGGGTGGAGATATCGGCAGTTCCCACCCGGATCTGGTGGACCGGAAAGGCGCTTTCCGGAAACCCCTTGGCGTCGGCGCCGAAAATCATCTGCGCCAGGGAGGAGAGGAAGATGGAGACGCCGATGGCCGAGATCAGTGCCGACAGTCGTGACGATTTACGCAGTGGTCGGTAGGCCACCCGTTCGATGACTATTCCCAACAGCATACAGCTGATCATGGCGATCAGTATGGCCAGAAAGATGTTGAGCTTGAAGGTGCTTACCATGAGGAGCCCCACGAAGGCGCCGACCATGAAAATTTCGCCATGGGCGAAGTTGATCAGGGTAATGATCCCGTAGACCATGGTGTATCCCAGGGCAATGAGGGCGTAGGTTGAGCCTAGGGCAAGGCCGTTGATGAGCTGTTGCAGGAACATGGACGCCTCTATCGCTGGTCGATCTTGACCGGAACCTTGGCCTTCAGGGTAAACTTCCCTCCCTTGACCTCCAGGAGCGCCAGGGGTGATTTGATAGGTTCACGGTTTTGCTGCATGCTGATGGTGCCGGAAACTCCTTCGAATTTGTTGATCCTGGCCAGTGATTCCTTGAAGAGTTTCGGATCGGGGCTGTTGGCGCTCTTTATGGCTGAAGCCAGCAGGAGAATTGCATCGTATCCCTGCGCCGCGTAGAGACCGGGTTCGGAGCCGTAGCGGCTTTTGAACCCCTCAACGAATTTGGCCGCCACCGGAGTCGCCTGCTCCGGTGAGAAACCGAGGGCGAGCATACTCCCCTCCACTGCGCTCCCGCCCAGTTCCATGAGTTTGGGTGAAAAAAGGCCGTCACCGCCGAACATATTGACTGTGAGCCCCTGTTTGCGGGCTTCCTTCATGAACAGGGCGCCTTCGGTATAGTAGCCGGAGAAGAAGATTACGTCAGGCTTTGTGGCCTTGATGTTGGTGACCTGGGCGCTGAAATCCTTGTCCCCATCCTTGATTTTTTCGTCGGCGATGATCCGGATTCCATTCACCTTGGCCGCGGCAAGAAAGGTCTGAGAAAGGCCGACACTGTAATCGTTGTTGTCGGAGGTGACGACCGCGACGTTCCTGTATCCCCTCTCCTTGGCGAAAAAATTGATGCAGGCGGGAATTGCGATGCTGTCCAGGAGGGTGTCACGGAAGATGAAGTCACCGTTTTCCACTACCCCTGGTCCGGTGGCGCCGGCGGAGAGGAGCACCACCCGTGCTTTCTGGGCGATGGGGGCGGCAACCTTGGTGATACCGGTGGTTGGATCCCCCACAATGGCGATGACATTGTCGCGGCTGATCATCTTCTGGGTTACCGAGGCTCCTTCCTGCTTGTCACCCCGGTTGTCAGTCTCGACAATCTCGATTTTTTTGCCGAGTACGCCGCCGGCGGCGTTGAGTTCATCGGCTGCCATCTTCATCCCCTCCAGGGTTGGCTTGCCGAACATGGCCACATCACCGGTGAGCGCACCGAGAAAACCGATTTTTATGGCGCCAGCCTGACCCTTGGAGGGTGCACCCGGCGCGGTCTCATCCACTTTCTTGCAGGAAATCGTCATGGCAAGCATGGCGGCCAGCAGCAGCGCTGTCGTTTTCTTGAAATACATCCGTATCCTCCTCCGTTTCGTTTGTACACTGTGGCAACGTATGATTTCTCCAGCCGATTTATACCCCATCTTCGCTCTTTGCGCCACGGTTTTTACCCGCCTTGATTTTAATTGACTTTATTCGTGCAGGCGAGTATTGAAGCAGAGCAATTTTGCGACGTTTTTACTGATTGAGGGGGGTACCATGCGTCTTTGGAATGATATGAAAATCAGTAGAAAGATCGTCATCAGCATTTTAATCATCTCCATCGTCCTGACCTGCCTGTCGGTCTTCATCGCCATGACCTCCATCAGGAGCATCGAAACGGGTTCCCTGGGGGAGAAGGGGGCCAGCCTTGCCATTATTACCGCGGAAACGGTGAAGCCGTCCGTGCAATATTCAGTGGGAGAGGAAGTGGATAAGATTCTCGACCGGGTTATTGCCAGTGATGGAGATGTGAGCGTTGCCGCGGTTGTCCTTCAGGGGCCAACAGGTGATTTTGCCCTGGCACATAAAAAGAGCTCAAAGGAGTATGATTCCTTTAACCTGAGCCGGACTCTAGCTGCACTGAAAGCAAAGGCGCCTGCACATAAAGGCGCCGTTATTCTTCCCGGTGATGAGCAACTCCAGTTTCTGGCGGTGAAAATCGATCTCACCACCAATGACCTCCTGCAAAACGGATACCTGGTACTGGGGATGAACAGTGCTCATATCTCGGACAAAATTGCCGCCTCAACGTCGACCATGGCGGGTCTGGGTCTCTTCATGATTTCGCTGGGGACGGTTTTTGCCTTTTTTATTGCTAAAACGATCACGAAACCGTTGCAGGGAGCCGTGTCTTACGCCAACGCCCTTTCCGTGGGAGATCTCAGCGTTACGGTCTGCGTTAATTCGGGGGATGAAATCGGCCAGTTGCTGACGGCCATGCAGAACATGGTGCGGAGTCTGCGGGAGATGATTTCCCGGACGGTGGAGATATCCAACGATATCGCCTCCGCCTCCAGTGAGCTCCAATCCACCTCGGCGCAGATAGCCGCCGGCGCCGAAAATGTGGCGATCCAGGCGGAAGCGGTCGCCACCGCCAGCGAAGAGATGGCTGCCACCAGTTCGGAAATAGCCAATAATTGCACCATGGCCGCCGACGCATATCAGAACACGACCAATGCCGCCAGCAGCGGCGCTACGGTTGTCCAGGAGACGATACGGGGAATGTCCATCATTGCCGAGCGCGTAAAGACGACTTCACTGACAATCGATGCCCTTGGCGCACACTCCGAGCAGATTGGTCATATTGTCGGAACCATAGAGGATATTGCCGATCAGACCAATCTCCTGGCGCTCAATGCCGCCATTGAGGCCGCTCGCGCCGGAGAGCAGGGGCGTGGTTTCGCGGTTGTGGCCGACGAGGTGCGTGCCCTGGCCGAGCGGACCACCATGGCTACGAGGGAAATAGGGGCGATGATCAAGGCGATCCAGAACGAGACGCGGGAAGCGGTGAAGGCCATGGATGAAGGTGTTGGCGAGGTGGAAAAAGGGGCGATCTCATCTCACAAATCAGGCCAGGCGCTGGAGGATATTCTCAGCAGGATCAACGATGTTGCTACACAGATCAATCAGATCGCTTGTGCGGCAGAAGAGCAGACTTCGACGACAAATGAAGTGACCAACAAGGTCCAACAGATATCCGAGGTCGTCGTCCATACGGCGCGGGAAGCGGGAAAAACGGCCGGGGCGGCGGCACAGCTTGCCCGGCAGGCTCAAGGATTGCAAGCATTGGTAAACCGGTTCAAATTGTAACAGAAAAAAGGAGCTTTCATGACCCCAACACCACGTTGCCCCAGCTGCAGTTCGGAATACACCTACGAAGATGGTCAGCTTTACATCTGTCCTGAATGCGCCCATGAGTGGTCCAGGGTCGGAGATGCCGGGGATGGCCCGGAGTCCACCGGAGGGGTGCGTGACGCCTTCGGTACTATCCTTAATGACGGAGATTCGGTGACCATCATCAAGGACCTGAAGGTAAAGGGATCATCGTCGGTGGTAAAGGTGGGGACCAAAGTCAGAAACATTCGTCTTGTCTCGGGAGATCACGATATCGACTGCAAGATCGACGGGATTGGCGCCATGCAGCTGAAATCGGGTTTCGTCAAGAAGGCTTGAATGATCAATGTTGCAGGGTAGGTACGACGAAGAGTGTACCGCAGCATAGGTTGGTAACGACAAAGGTGAAACAATGACCCATAACGATCTGCTTCGAAGGCTCCGTTACGCGCTGAAACTTAATGGCGAGACCATTGCTGAATTATGCGCGTTGGGCGGGGAAGAAATTACCCCAATCAACGTGTTGAAGTTGCTGAAAAAAGAGGATGAACCGGGCTTTGTCGTCTGTGATGACCTGGTGATGGGGGCATTTCTGGACGGTCTCATCACGTCCCGAAGAGGAGCACGGGAGCAATCGGCCGGTAGCGGCAGGGATGGAACAGCCGTACTGAACAATAACCTGATTCTGAGGAAGCTCCGGATAGCATTGGAACTGAATGAAGATGCAATGCTTGCGCTGCTGGCAAAAGCAGGGGTACAACTCTCCAAATCGGAATTATCCGCAATGTTTCGCGCCAGGGGGCAGAAAAATTACAAGATCTGCGGCGATCAGTTCCTCCGCAACTTTATCCGGGGACTGACCCTTAGTGTTCCTTGAATTTCCGGTAGGCCACGGGAGACAGGGAGACGAGCAAAATCAGGCCGAGGCCCAACAGCGCCGTTGGTGATACCTTTCCCCTGACCAGCTCCAGCAGTGAACTGGAGAAGACGATGAAGGCTATGCAGGCGGGGAGCATGCAAAAAAAAGAGGTGATCGCGTACTGGACAAAGGAAACCCTGGTCAGGCCGAAGGCGTAGTTCAGGAGATTGAAGGGAAACGCCGGTATGAGGCGGGTGAAGGCAACCACCTTCCAGCCATGTTCAGCGACCTCACGATCCAGTTTTTCCCACTTGGGGCCGGTCAGCTTGCTTGCCACCCAGTCACGCGCCAGATACCGCGCCACCAGGAAGGCCAGGCAGGCGCCGATGGTGGCGCCGGTGATGGAGTAGAGTACTCCCCAGAACGGTCCGAATGCGATTCCCCCCGCGATGGTGATGGGGAGTCCGGGGAGGAGTAGTACCGGAGCCAGGGCGTAGATCAGGATGTAGATGGCCGGGGCCAGCGCCCCGTAGGGTGCTAGAAATGCCTGCACTCTACCCTGCTGCAGATACTCCGATGCTCCCGACAGGTGTGCCACGGCAACGGCGGCAATGAGCGTGCTCAGCAGGAACAGGGGATTCCGGAACCGTTTTTTCTGTTTTTTATTTTCAGCCATGGATACGGTAGATGAGAATAACCGGTTGACCGTCCTTGGGGAGGATTGATGCCTTACCCTGGAACTTGGCATTGGGATTGATGAACCGTTTGATGGAGCCAGTCTGGGGGTAGGCCGCGTTGCTGGTTATGGAGATCCAGCAGCTTTCCAGGCAGGTGATGCAGCCGGTGTTCTGCTCGGCGGAAGCCTTACGGTTGCCGCCGAAGCGGATGGTGAATCCTTTGCCCCCACTTTCGGAAAAAATTTCGTTCAGTCCCACCTCTTTTCCCAGCCCGGGCCATGTGGCGCTGACATCCAGAAGATCCCCTTCCACATGCTTGCCGACGGTCTCCTTGTTCAGGTTGTTGCCGGGCTTTGCGCCAAGCGCCAGAAGTGCGTCATGAAAAGCGAGATGGTTCGCCCAGGAGCGAAGGATGGCGCGGTCCTGGAAACGGCCGTCCTTGAAAACCACACCCCAATGGACGTTTGACTGGTGAACATTCATCTCGTTCACCTCGGTATAGATAAGGACCCGATTAGCCTGTTTGTCAACGACCACCGGATTTTCTCTCGTCGGCATGACCCCTTCTTTTGCCGATGCCGTCAGGACAAAGATGAGGGTAGAAAACAGAGCGCCTGCCACTACTGCCAACATTGCCGTTCTTTTGAGCACTTTAAACCTCCTGAATTAGTTATTCAACACTAGAGCCGGAATCGACCGGCCATTCCCTTGAGCTGCTCCGCCAGGCGGGAGAGTTCCTCGGAACTCATCAGTACCTGGGCACTGCTGGATGAGATCTCTCCGGCGGTCTGGTTGACTTCGGTGATGTCGTGGGCGATGGCCTCGGATACCCGCGAGCTCTGGGCCAGACTGTCGTTTACATCGTTGATGCCGTAGGCCGCCTGGGCTATGTTGGTGGCGATCTCCCTGGTGGCAACCGACTGTTGGTCGATGGCCACCGCTGTGTTGTTGATCAGTTCGCTCACCTCATGAATCACGCCGGCGATCTTTTCAATATCCGCCACCGTTTCCCTGGTGGAGATCTGGATGTTTTCGATTTTCTCCCGAATCCCCTCGGTGGCGGCGGCGGTCTGCTGGGCCAGAGCCTTGATCTCGCTGGCCACCACCGTGAACCCTTTCCCCGCAACGCCCGCCCGGGCCGCCTCGATGGTGGCGTTCAAGGCCAGGAGGTTGGTCTGGGCGGAGATGGCAGTGATGGTCTCGGTGACCTTGCCGATCTCCCGGGCGGACTTCCCCAACTCCATTACCTGTCGGGTAATTTCCGAGACTTGGGAGACGGCCTGCCCCGCGATGATCCGGGCGTTGTCCGAACTCCTGGCGACTTCACCGATGGAACTGGTCATCTCCTCGGTGGCGGTGGCTACCGTGCTGACATTGGACGTGGCGTGATCCATGGCATGTGACACCGACGCCATGCTGGCGCTCATCTCCTCCGCCGCCGTGGCCACGGAAAGGGTGCGAGCCGAAGAGTGTTCGGCGTTGGAGGTCATCCTGCGTGAAATGGTGGCCAGATTGGTGGCCGAGGAAGAGAGTGTCTGTACCCCATCGGACATCTCACCGAACATTTTTCGGAGACTACTTCCCATCTCGTTGAGTGCCCTGGCGAGGGCTCCGATCTCGTCACCCTGATGGATCTGAAGAGTCTGGGTCAGGTCTCCCGCCGCCATTCGGTTGACAAATGCCACCCCTTGTCGCACCGGTCCGGTTATCCCCCTGGTGATGGCGACCGCAGCAATGATCCCGAAAAGAAACGCGCAAAGTCCGATGCAGATCATCATCGTTACGAGTTTATTCACCTCTTTCACCGCATTCAGGGAATTGTCTTTGGCCTCGATAACCTGAGTTTTCTGGAGTTTTTCCGCCCTGGCCGCCAAAATGTCATGAGCCTTGTCAAAATCCTCCATTTTTTTGTTGCCGGCGACTATCCCCTGGCTCACATAGACGGCGGCCATGAGTTTTCCCTCGGCGTAGAATCGATCAAATGCCGCGCCCAGCTCATCCGCCTCCTTGAGTCCGTCGGCATCATTGCTTTCCCGAAACATCTTCTGGAAGAGCGCCAGTGATATTCTGAACTGTTTGGCAGCCTTTTCAGCGTCGGCATAACCATCGGCCCGGTGTGTCGCCGAAACATCGGTGAGGTTTTGAGACACCTCACTGACGGCAATGTTCATTTCATATGCAGCCATCGCCGTGGGGATGGATTCCACCGCAACAGTGCGGGATACCTGTTCCACGTGTTTGAGTCTAAAGACCGAGATGCCGACGGTCAGGGAGAAAATGAACAGAATCAGACCAAATCCAAGGGATAGCTTACGACCGATCGTCAGATTGCTGAACCATTGCATAAACGTCCTCGACAGTTTTTAAAACCCAGCTTGCTTGAATTTTTGTCATCTGTCCAGAAAATATATGCTAGATTTTGAAGCGCTTGGCCGCTACACCCAGATGTTCCGCCAGTCGGGCCAGTTCACCGGAACTCATCATGACCTGAGCGCTGCTGGTGGCGATCTCTCCGGCCGCCTGATTCGCCTCGGTGATCTCATGGGCGATGGACTCGGAGACCCGTGAGGTTTGGGCCACGTTATCGTTCACCTCGTGAATACCGTAGGCCGCCTGGGCGATGTTGGTGGCGATATCCTTGGTTACCACCGACTGCTCCTCAATGGCCACCGCCGTGGCGGTGATCATCTCGCTCACCTCCTGAATCACCCCGGAGATCTTTTCGATATCCGCCACCGTCCCCCTGGTGGAACTCTGGATGTTGTCGATTTTCTCACGAATTCCTTCGGTGGCTATGGCTGTCTGTTGAGCCAGTTCCTTGATCTCGCTGGCCACCACCGTGAATCCCTTCCCCGCCGCGCCTGCCCGGGCCGCCTCGATGGTGGCATTGAGGGCCAGGAGGTTGGTCTGAGCCGAAATGGCGGTGATGGTTTCGGTTACCTTGCCGATCTCACGGGCCGCCCTCCCCAGTTCCACCACCTGTCGGGTGATCTCCGATGCCTGAACCACGGCCTGGACGGTGATGACCCGGGCCTTTTCCGAACTTCGGGCCACCTCGCTGATGGTGGAGGTCATCTCCTCGGTGGCCGTGGCGACACTGCTTACGTTGCTGGTGGCGTGATCCATGGCCCCTGCCACCGATGCCAGACTGGCGCTCATCTCCTCCGCCGCCGCTGCCACCGAATGGGCCCGGGATGAAGAGTGCTCGGCGCTGGAGGTCATCTGCTGGGAGATTGCCGCAAGTTCCGTGGCGGAAGAGGAGAGAGTTTGCACCCCCTCACTCATCTCGCCGAACATCTGGCGAAGACTCCAACCCATATCGTTGAGCGCCTTGGCCAGAATTCCCAGTTCGTCCTTTTGCCGGATATCCAGGGTTTGGGTCAGATCTCCCCCCGCCATCCGGTTGGCAAAGGCCATCCCCAGATTGATGGGGCGGGTGATGCTCAGCGTGATGATGATACCGAGAGCAACGGAGATGAGTAAGGACACCAGACCGGCCAAGATGAGTTCGCTCTTCGTCGTTCCGATGTATGCGACAACCTCCTGGAATCGGACAGAGAACCTCTTGTGTTGGTATTCCGACAAATCATCACCGATCTTGGTCAATTCATCCTGTGTGCTTCTGGCGCTGCCGAAGTATAACTCCGTTGCCTGTTTCTGTTTGCCGGATGAAGCCAGATCCACAATCCGGTCATTCGTGGCGCGGGATTGGGCTATTTTGGTTTGGAGTGAGGAAATCAGCTTCTTCCCTTCATCGAAGGTCTCAAGTTTTTCCAGCTCGTCCATGGCCTTGTGGTAGGAGGCTCGCCTCTCCATGATGTCCTTCTTGTTTTCGGTCAGTATCCTGGGGGTTGGTGCACTCAGCATCTCAGAAATATCGACATAGATATTGTTTAATGAGACTATGACGGTGTTGGTCAGTTCCGCCTTTCGGCTTACGACCTGGACGATCTGCTCCGTTGTGCTCTTGATCATTCCCGCGTTGTAGATCCCAAGGCTGAGAATGATCCCAATGAGTAGGAGTTGGCTGCCGAAGCCAAGACCCAGTCGGCGACCAATTTTTAAATTATTGATAAAATTCATGTCTCGCTCCCTTCTTCAAAGTGGTTAGCACGTGTCGTATCGGAAAAGCTTGATATTCGGGATATATTTTTTACTGCTTGTTGAAATAACAGACAAATTCCTTGTCTAACAAATTGATGTGACGGTTGAACCAGCGGATGAGATTGCCTTTTATTCGTAATGTTACTTCTCTCGAAGGGCCGTTGTCATTCACAAATATCCGTAATTCGTTAAGATCAGCAAGAAATAATGCGTGCTGCTTCTGCTGCTCGTCGATTCCCGGATATTTGCAATACTTCTGCATATTCTCTTCATAGCCAAAATGTTTGCTTGTATAGCTGTACAGCGAATTGAAAAGGTTGTCGAGCATTTCGGCGTCAGCGC
>CAIUUR010000390.1 GCA_903902345.1 uncultured Geobacteraceae bacterium
AGGGAAAAGGGGGAAGAAGTTCTGGGCATTCTTCAGAAACAGTTCGCCCGGCATAAACCGCTTCCCAACAGCGACTTGTATCGTCTGCTCCATGACCTACCCCTGGAGCAGATCCTCCATCTCATGGCGAAGACGGTCATGGATGAGGTGCGGCGGGCCATCTCCACGTATGTCACTCACCTGCGCGATGTGACTTGCATCCTCACCGGTCAGGACCTGAAGAAGCTGGGGGTCCCCGTCGGGCCGCTCTACAGTAGGATATTGGAGGAGATCAAGGGGGCGCGGCTCAACGGCACTGCTGCCACCAGGGAGGACGAGCTGAGGATTGCGGAGAAGGTCTGGCGGAGGGATAAATAAACAACAAAAACCAATTTACAGGGATGAACAGGATAGACAGGAAAAGGGCGGAATGCCATGTTCAGACGTAGGGGCGAAGCAAGGTTCATCTGCTTCGCCTGCCTTTGAATATCGCGAAAAAAAGGGCGAAGCAGGTGGTGGTATGCTTCGCCCCTACGTTGCTTTTCAGACGACAGGGGTGATCACTCCTTTTTTCGGCTCATCCGTTTCCGGGTGAAACCCACCGCGCCGAGACTGAGACAGAGGAGGAGGTAGGTGGATGGTTCCGGCACTGCGGATGTGCTCTCCGTAAACTGTATTGCATTAATGTCTGCCTCGTTACCGTCAGGCAATAAGACATTCGACCCGGGTCCGGGGATAGCCGAAATAGCCAATATCCCGCCAACTCCTGAATTAGCGGTAATTTTAAGGTAGTTTTGGTTAGCAATGAGAGTAGTTACTGTTGTATCTGTCCGGGTGGTCGTCCCCGACACGCCATTCACCGAGACCATCATGGTTCTGCCGTTGGCAGCTCCCTGGGAATAGATATACAGATCATAGAGAGTATTGGGGGTCAATCCGTTAAAGGTCATGGTAGCAGGATTGTACATATAACTGGACATCAACCCCTGAAAATCACCGGTTGCAAAATTGCTGCACGGAACAACCGGATGGTAACCGGGAGTTAAGGTGACTCCGGTACTGTTGCCGGCAGCATCGACATAAGTCAGTGGATTAGCGGATTCGGTATCGGTCAGTTGGTTCCAGATGTCGCCCGCACCGCCGATAACTGCCCCACCGGCATATGAGGGGGTCCAGCTTTCAGGAGTGGGAGGAGTTCCTGGATCCTCGCCAAGGGGAGGATTACCGGGATCATAAGGAGTATAATAATTAACCTGAACATTAATGAGTACTGACGCCCAGGCGCCGCCGGTTGAGACGAGGAGTGCCGCCACGACAACGGTCAGACAAAAGATTTTACCTTTCACGATTTTCTCCTTTTCATGTACTCCGACACGCAGCGTATCATGACGACTCTTCTTCCGTTACCTCACAAGGGGTCAGCGGCAATACTTCTCTCTTCATGAAAAATATGGAAAACTTTTTACACTCTCCCTCACACGCTGTCAACGGGAAAATCCCCCGTAGCACCCCTGGGAATCAATATTTTATCAAAACAGCATTTAATCGCAGAGACGAACTACGCTCACCTGAAGGGTAATTGAAAGTGTAGATTGTCATTCTGAACGTAGTGAAGAATCTGCTTCTGTTTGAAAGCAGATCTTCGCGCTGCTCAGGATTACAAGTAAAGAACAGCGTGACAACCTACGGCTGTCACGCTGAGCGAAGCGAAGCATCTGCTTGAGATGTCATGCGGCTATATGTTCGAATTTGAACAGGGGCGTATGACATACGCCCCTACAAATCGGTAAATTCATAATTTCAAAGCCCTCTGCTAAAAAAACCGGCGATGCACGGCAATTGCAGGAAGAGCGTTCACATCGTCCTTGTTCAGCTTGAGGTGGACGGCATCGGGTGCTACCCTCTCTATCTGCGACACCGGAATCGTCACCTCCCGCTCCCCCCAAAGATGCCCCTTGCACAGCACCAGGTGGGTGATATGACCGGTCACCGGATCCACCAGAAATTCATCCACCCGGCCGACCTTGCCATCCGTCGCCTCCACCGCCGTGCCACGATGTACCGCCAGTTCTCCCGCCGGGACCTGCTCCACTTGCTCATAGAGTGACGCCAACGCCGGCTGATAGGGCTCGGTACCCGCCGTGGCGTAGGGCCAGAGAAACGTGGAGGAGGAGAACGACTCCGCCAGAAAAGCCGACTCATCCTTGCCGATAAAAACAGATTTGATAAACGGTTCGGCCCGGGTCAGATCATCCCGGCTCCAGCGTAACCGGATGAGATCGGAATCGCTCTGAAAGATGGCGTCAAGGGGAACGAGGAATTCGTCTCCCAGTAATCCCTTTATCTTGACCACGAAATGGGTCACTTCATCCGTGACCGGGTTCAGGATGATAGCGCTGCTGCAACCGCAGACACCGTCGGAGCAATGAACCGGAACGTTCAGAGGAATTTCCATGGTAAAGCCTCCTTAGATAAATTCGAGAAAATGCCCGGCAAAGGGGAGCACCCGTCCGATCTCCAGGGCAAGGAGTCCCTCTTCCGCGGCAAGAGTGAGGAATTCAGCACCATCGTC
>CAIUUR010000391.1 GCA_903902345.1 uncultured Geobacteraceae bacterium
CTCCTTAAAGCAGGTTCAAGGTTCAAGGTTCAAGGTTCAAGGTTCAAGGTTCAAGGTTCAAGGTTCAAGGTTCAAGGTTCAAGGTTCAAGGTTCACGGGTCCGGAACCCAGAGTCTGGCCGTTTCATTCAAAGCGGACGGCATTATACCCGACAAGTCTCTCAACCTCCACCGATAAATCTTCCGAGGCCGAAACGGCCAGAGAAGGGAGCGGCATGACCCCCGGTTGCAGCTCCCCCAGATGAAAATGAAGGAAGGTCCGACAGCCGCCGGGATAGCGTGACAGGATATCCCTGAGTTGTTCCAGATGGTTGCGCCCCAGCTCTTCCTTCAGGGTGACGTGAACCCTCGTGGTCTGCCGGGCGTTGGCGTCCCGCAACAGTACGATCTCGGTGGCCTTTATCTTGCAACTCTCTTCCCCTATTTCCACCGTACCGCTGACAAGGATCGGCTCGTCGGACTTGATGGCCGGCGCGGCGGAGGCAAAAGTGTCGGGGAAAACCATTACCTCCACGGAACCGGTTCTGTCCTCCAGGGAGAAAAAAGCCATCCGGTCTCCCCGCTTGGTCATCTTCTCGGAGAGTGACGCCACAATGCCGCAGAGCTTCACGTTGCTTTTGTCGGGTCGTTCAGAGAGATTCGACGTCGTCACCGAGCTGAACTTCTTGATCTCCTCGCCGTAGCGGTCCAGGGGATGCCCGGTAATATAAAAACCAAGAGCCTCTTTCTCAAAGGCCAGGAGCTCGCGGGAGGTCCATTCGGGAACATCGGTGAGTTGACTCCCGCCGGAGCCGTTTCCCCGGACGATCTCGGCGGCGCCGAAGAGAGAAACTTGAGCGCTCTCCTTTTCCCGCTGCATCTTCTGCCCCACATCCATAGCACCTTCCAGACCACCGATCATGGCGGCCCGCTTCTCGCCGGTGGAGTCGAAGGCGCCGCACTTGATGAGAGATTCCACCACCCGCTTGTTCACCCGCCGCAGGTCCACCCGCTGGCAGAAGTCGAAGAGCCCGCCGAAGGGGCCATCAACCCGCGCCTCGATAATCGCCTCGATGGCTCCGGCCCCCACGTTTTTCACCGCCCCCAGGCCGAAACGGATGGCATGCTCCATGACCAGGAAGGAGCGGTCCGAGGCGTTGATGTCGGGGGGAAGGACCTGTATTCCCATGTCACGGCAGTCACTGATGCTTTTGATGATCTTGTCGGTGTTCCCCATGTCCTCGGTGAGGAGCGCCGCAAGGAACTCCACCGGGTAGTGAGCCTTCAAATATGCGGTCTGATAGGCGATGAGGGCGTAGGCCGCAGAGTGGGACTTGTTAAAACCGTACTCGGCGAATTTGGCCATGAGGTCGAAAATCGCCCCCGCTTTCTTCAGGTCGGTCCCCTGCTCCTTGGCCCCCGCCAGAAAGGTATCCCGCTGTTTGGCCATCTCCGCGGCGTCCTTCTTCCCCATGGCCCGCCGGAGGAGGTCCGCCCCCCCCAGGGAGTATCCCCCCAGGGTCCGGGCGATCTGCATGACCTGTTCCTGGTAGACGATGACCCCGTAGGTGTCCTTGAGAATCGGCTCCAGTTGGGGGAGATCGTAGACTACGTTCTTCCTGCCATGCTTCCGGTCGATGAAATCGTCCACCATCCCCGACCCCAGCGGACCGGGGCGGTACAGGGCGCAGGCGGCGATAACATCCTCGAAGCAGGAAGGCTTCAGCTTGACCAGCATCTCCTTCATGCCGCTGGACTCCAGCTGGAAGATCCCCGTAGTGTTCCCCACGGAGATCAGATCATAGCTGGCCTTGTCATCATCGGCCAGGATGGAGATATCGAACCGGGGATCCTTCCCCACCCGGATCAACTTCACCGCGTTGTCGATGACCGTCAGGTTTTTGAGCCCCAAAAAATCGAATTTAACAAGGCCTATTTTCTCCACGTACTTCATGGAGAACTGGGTCGTCAGCGCCCCGGTCTTCTGGTCCTTGTAGACCGGGCAAAAATCCTCCAGATCGGAGGGCGCCACCACAACTCCGGCGGCGTGGGTGGAGGCGTGGCGAGCCAACCCCTCCAGACAGAGGGCGATCTCCAGCAGATTCTTCACCCGTGGATCGGCTGCGGCGATCTCCTTGATCTTCGGTTCCTGCTTCAGCGCCTCCTGCAGGGTGATATTGAGGACGTTGGGGACCAGCTTGGAGATTTTGTCCACCTCGCTGTAGGCCATGTCCAGGACCCGCCCCACGTCGCGGATGACCGCCTTAGCCTTCATGGTCCCGAAGGTGATGATCTGGCAGACCCGGTTACGGCCGTATTTCTCGGTGACGTACTGGATCACCTCTTCCCGGCGATCCTGACAGAAGTCCACGTCGATATCAGGCATGGAAATACGTTCCGGATTGAGGAACCGTTCGAAGAGGAGGTTATAGGGGAGCGGATCGATGTCGGTGATCCGGATGGAATAGGCGACCAGTGACCCGGCCGCCGAACCACGCCCCGGCCCCACGGGAATCCCCTGATCCTTGGCCCAGTTGATGAAATCGGCCACAATGAGAAAGTAACCGGGAAACCCCATCTGCTTGATGCAGTCCAGTTCGATTTGGAGCCGGTCGTAATAGGCCTTTTCGTCCGCCTCCTTGAAGTTGGGGTACTTGATCCTGATGGCCGGAAACCGTCCCCGGAGCCCCTCCAGGGCCGCTTCCTCCAGCTCTTCGTCCAGGGTTTTCCCCTCGGGGGGGATGTACTGGGGAAAATGGTAGCTCTTGAAGTCGAACTCCACGTTACACCGCTCGGCCACCGTCACCGTATTGGCCAGCGCCTGGGGAGCGTAGGCAAAGGCCGCGGCCATCTCCTGGGGGGACTTGAAGTAGAACTCGTCGGCGGAAAATTTCATCCGGTGCGGGTCCGACATGGTCTTGCCGGTTTGAAGACAGAGGAGCGCCTCGTGGGCCTTGGCATCCGACCGGTTCAGGTAGTGGCAGTCGTTGGTAGCCACCAGGGGAAGCCCCATCTCCCGGGACAATTCCAGGAGTCGTTCGTTGACGGTCGTCTGTTCCTGCAGGGTATTTTCCTGGAGTTCCAGGTAGTAGCGATCCGGGAAAAGCTCCGCATACCACTGGGCCGTGGCCCGTGCCTGTTCCATCCGGTCCCGGAGGCAGTGAGAGGCTACCTCCCCCTTGAGGCAGGCGGAGAGGGCAATGAGCCCCTCGCTGTACTGTGCCAGAACCTCCTTGTCGATGCGGGGTTTGTAGTAGAACCCCTCCTTGAAACCGATGGAGACCAGTCGGGAGAGATTCCGGTATCCCTGGATATTCTCGCAGAGGAGGATCAGATGGTTATTAGTGGGAACATTGCTATTGGCGTAATCCCGGTTGAAGCGGGAATCGGGGGCGATGTAGACCTCGGCGCCGATGACCGGCCGGACCCCCCCCTTCTGGCAGGCGGCATGAAACTCCAGGGCGCCGAACATAGTGCCGTGATCCGTGAGCGCCACCGCCGACATACCGTACTCCTTGGTCTTCTTGACCAGATCGTCCAGACGGATGGCGCCGTCCAGCAGGGAGTACTGGGAGTGGAGGTGGAGATGGGCAAAGGCCGGCTGGCTCATGGCGCTCCTGTCGCAACGCGGAACGCGCCCCTGAGGGGTGCCGCGGCGGGTAGGTGTGTAGGCAAACTGTTTTCGGGAAAAGAAGCGGGGAGCTCCGGGAAGGTTTGCAAGCGGAACTTGGATGGAGTATGTCACAAAACGGTGGAGGGTGTCAATGGAGGGAACGGCCGGGGATGGAACCTTTCCCTAAAACGTCGTGGTATCCGAGCCCGTTTCCGCAATTCAAGATGATGTTCAAATGGACACCAGACAGGCTTTCACTCCCCCAACACACCCATGGCCCAGCGGTAGTTGGTGCGTGCCACCAGATAGTCACGCTCCGCCCTGGCCAGGGTGACCGTCGCCTGCAGCAGGTTCAACTGGGCATCGTCCACCTCTAGGCGGATCTTGACACCGTATTCGAATCCTTTTTCCGCCATCTGCAACAGTTTTTCCGCCTGCCTGACGGTACCCGAGATTGCTCTGCAGATTTCATCAGCCTCCCGCAGTGCATTCACCGCGTCACGCACCTCCAGGGCAATGGAGTCCAACAGTTTCAACTCCTCAAGCTGTTTGGTACGCAGATCACTCCTGGCCTGAATTACCTGGCCGCTGGTTTTAAATCCATCAAAAAACGGGAAGGTCAGATAAACCCCCACGTTCCAGGCCGCGCCGTTGGTCTCGCCCAGCGGACCCGAATCATTCAGGGAAAGCCAGCGCCACCCGCCCCCCCCCTTCAGGTCGAGGCGGGGTTTGTCCCCGGCGGCGGCGATGGTCACCAGTTCGTCATAGATACCGATGCGCAAGCGGAGATCGGAAAGTTCCGGACGCTTCGCCCGGGCAATCGTCAGTGCGCTGTCATAGTCGTCGGGAACGGTCCGAAGCGCGGCATCGTGATCCAGAGAACCCACGGCATCAACGGCATAAGGCAACGCCAGCAGGAAACGGAGCCGTTCGGAGGAGACGCGGATAAGATTGTCCGTCCGGATCAGGTCCGGCCTGCCATTCTCCAGAGCCACTTCGGCCGCCAGCAGATCGTAGTCGGTGGCGACACCGGCGGCGAATTTTTTCCGGGCTTCGTCAAGAAGGCGCTGTTTCTGCGACACGTTCTCACGGGCAAAGCGGTTGAGCTCCCTGGCCAGCAGGATATCGTACCAGGCAGTTACCACCTCGCGCCGGGCAGCCTGCTGATAAAGCCGTAACTGCTCACCGGCGGTTTTCAGCCCCACCCCGGCGGCCCTGATGGCGGCGTTGACCTTCCCCCAGGTATAGAGCGGCTGCGTGAGCGTCAGGTCGATGGCGGAACTGGTCTGGCGCTGTGACATGGCCGCAAAGAGTGCCTGACTACCATCCTTGGAGACGGCATATGAACCGTTCAGGCTCAGCTGCGGCAAGGCGGCGGAGCGCTCTTCCACGTATTTCCCCCCCACGTAGGTGGCGTATTCCCGTGCTTTTTCGATGTCCCTGTTGCTCTCCATGGCCAGTGCCAGGGCCTCGTTCAGGGTGAGAGTGCGCGTTTCCGCTGCAGAGGGGGTGATTGTCACAAAAATGAGGAGTGTTCCAATGATGATGCTACGCATGATCTCCGCCCCCCCCTTTCCACCTGTTCTTCAACCATTTACCCAGGTCATCCATATACGTGTACATCACCGGCACCACCAGCAGCGTCAGCGTGGTGGAGGTCAGGAGCCCCCCCACCACGGCGCGAGCCATGGGGGCACGCCCTTCCCCCCCGGCGCCGAGGCCGAAGAAGAGCGGCAACATACCGAAGATCATGGCCAGAGTTGTCATGATGATGGGCCGGAGCCGGGTCCGCCCGGAGAGGATCACCGCCTCTCGCCGGGACAGACCGTCCCGCTGTTGCAGTATCTTGGCATAATCAACCAGCAGGATGGCGTTCTTGGTCACCAGCCCCATGAGCATGATCAGGCCGATGAGGGACATGATGTTGATCGTATCGCCGGTGAGCTTAAGCATACCGGCCATGCCGACGATGGAGAGCGGCAGGGAAAGCATGATCGCCAACGGTTCGAGAAATGACTCGAACTGCGCCGCCAGGATCAGATAGACAAAGATAACAGCCAACAGGAGCGATTCGCCCATATAACCGAAGGATTCGGCCATATCCTCCGCCTCGCCCGACAGGTCGATGCGGTAACCGGGAGGCATGCTGATCCGCGCCGCGGCGGCTTCCACCTTCTTGGCCGCGGCGCCGATGGGAAGATTGTCCAGGTTGGCCGATACGGTCACCTGGCGGGCAAGGTCTCGCCGGTTGATCTCGGAGGGCGAGGCGGCCACCCGGACGGCGGCCAGGCTGGCCAGCGGCACCAGGTTGACACCTCCCGAGCCGTTGGGCGCCGAAACCTTCAGGTCACCCACCTGGGTCGTATTCTGGCGCAGGTTTTCCGGAAGCCGCACGCGAACAGTGACGGCATCGCCATCCTCATCCTCGTAACTACTGATCGCTTCGCCCCCCACCAGCCGGCCCAAAGCCGCGACAATGTCATTGCTGCTCACCCCCGCCGAGAGCGCCTTTTCCCGGTCGATTTTGAGGCGGTATTCGGGAATATCATGCTCCAGGGTCACGGCCAGATCGACAATTCCGGGAACATGGTAAAGCTCCTCCTTGAGCTTCTGTCCCAGCTGCTTCAAAATATTCAGGTCATCCCCCTTGAGGTTGACATTAAGCGGCTTCTGGACTCCCCCCACCTGTCCCACCTCTTCAATGGAGAAGGTAATGCCGGGGATCCGGTACAACCTGTCACGAACGATCCGCTGCAGTTCGAACTGATTCCTTTTCCGCCCTGCGCGTTCCTTCAGCTTCAGATAGAGCAGACCGTCGCGCACCGTGCCACTGTCGCCGGCGCCAATGGTGGCATAGCTATGGTCGATTTCCGGGATGTCCCTGACCGCAGCCAGGACGGCATTCATTCGATCTTCCGTTTCCGCCATGGAGGCGTCGGGCGCGCTCTTGATGGAAATCTGAAATTCCCCCTTGTCCTCTTTACTCATGAAAGAAGACTCCAGGGTGCCAAAGATCACCATACCGCCGCAGAACGCAGAGACGGCAAGGGCCATGACGCTTTTGCGATGGTCAAGAGCCCAGCCAATGGCGAAGCGGTAGTTGTTGGCGGTCAGGTCGAACCAGTCGTTGAATTTTTCCAGGAATCTTGCCACCCCCTTCCGGTGGCCATGGTTCCGGATAGCGGGATCATGCCAGCGGGAAGAAAGCATGGGGTCAAGAGTAAACGAGACGAAGAGCGAGACCAGCACGGCAAAGGCCACGCTGATGCCGAACTGGTAGAAAAAGCGCCCCACGATACCTCGCATGAAGGCCACCGGCACAAACACGGCCACGATGGAGAGGGATGTGGCAAAAACCGCCAGACCGATTTCCGCGGTGCCGAAGCGGGCCGCCTCCAGGTGCTCTTTCCCCATCTCCAGGTGACGCACGATATTTTCGCGCACCACGATGGCGTCGTCGATGAGCATGCCGATGGCCAGGGAAAGGGCCATGAGGGTCATGACGTTAAGGGTCATCCCCATGGCGTTCATGATGATGAACGCCGAAACAACCGAAATGGGGAGGGTGACGCCGGTGATAACCGTGGAACGCCAGGAGTTGATAAAACAGAAAACGATGACAATGGTCAGGATGCCGCCGATGATCAGGGTCTCCTTCACATCGGCCAACGACTCGCGGGTCATGATTGTGCCGTCCCGCACCAGGGAAAGCTCCACACCCGGAGGAAGTTCCTGGCGAACCTTCTCCATGGTTTTCTTGACATTGTCCACGAGTTCCACATCGTTGCCCCCCGACTGTTTGTAGATATCCAGTCCGATGGCCGGCCTGCCGTTTACCAGCGCCAGTTTTCGCTTTTCCTCCACACCGTCGGAAACAAGAGTGACTTCCCCCAGGGTAATGGGGCGTCCATTCTGTCGAGCCACCGTCATCCGGCGATACTGCTCGGCCCGCTCCGGCTTGCCATCCAAGCGTAACGGGTATTCGGCCCCCCCCTTGGTCAACCGCCCCAGGGGGGTGTTGCTGTTTTCCGATTTGATCCCGTTTACGACGTCGTTAACCCCCAGACAGAGGGAATCCAGTCGTACCGGATCGAGTTCCACCTGAATCTCGCGCTTCTGCCCCCCCACCATGTCAACCTTTCCCACGCCGGCCACGCTTTCAAAACGCTTCTTGATCTTCTTCTCCACCAGAGAGGTCAACTCCCGCAGGGGGAGGGTGTCCGAACGGACCGCCAACGCAGCCACCGGCGCAGCGTTAAAATCCAGCTTCTGGATGATCGGCTCCTGTATCCCCTGGGGGAGGACGCCGCGAATGGAACTTATTTTGGCCCGCACCTCCTGGGCGCAATCATTGACCCGCTGCTCCAGTTGGAACTGCACCGTAACCGTGGAAACCCCCTGGCGGGAGGTGGAAAAAACATGTTTGACCCCGGCGATCTGGTTCACCGACTCCTCTATCCGCCGGGAAACCTCCCGCTCCAGCGTTTCCGGCGATGCGCCGGGAAAGGCCGTCACGATGGAGATCACCGGGAATTCCACGTTGGGGAACATCTCGACGCCAAGGCGTTTATAGGAAAAGAGCCCCAGCGTGACCAGGGTCAGCATCATTACCGCGGCGAAAATAGGGCGTTTTATGGAAAGGTCGGAAAGGATCATGGCTGTTTGGACGCTCCGGGGATAAACACCTTGTCGCCATCCTTGAGGTTAAAACCGCCGCGGCTGACGACCCGCTCGCCCGGTTTGAGCCCCGAGGCTACCTCCACCTGGTCGCCGTTAAGCACGCCGGTTGCCACCTGCCGCTCATGCACCGTATCTCCCACCAGGACGTAGATCTTTCCCTTGCCGGCACTGTTGTCCCAACTGGTGAGCCAGCTGCGGGGGATCTGCACGATATCCCTGCGACAGCCGGTAACGATGCGCCCTTTGGCGAAAAGGCCCGATTTCAGTTCATCGGTGGGGTTACGCACTTCGGCGATGACCTTGAGGGAGCGGTCGGCGGTACTCAGTTCGGGGTTGACGTACATGACCGTCCCTTTGAAGATTTTACCCGGCAGTGAATCGACGTCGAACTCCAGCGGTTGACCGACCTTTACCCTGGCCGCAGCCTGGGAGGCAACAGTCACGGTGAGGTTGAGCAACCGGTTATCCACGATGCGAAAGATGGGGGATGCCGTGGCGGCATCGCTGGCCAGATCGCCCACGTTCACACTCCGGAGAGCGACAACACCATCCAGCGGCGCCAGCACAGTCCCCTTGATGAGTCGCGCCCGCAGCTGATGCAACTCCTCTTCTGAAGCCCTGATCTGGGCTTTGGCCGCCACGGTGCGCGCCCCGGCGGCTTCCGATTCGCTTTTTGTATCATCAAGAGACTGCTGGGTAGCCAGACCTGCTTCCTTCAGCTTCCGTATCCGCGCCAGTTCCCGCTCGGCCCGCGTCACCGCCACCTGGGCCTGTGCCATCCCTGCGTTGGACATCTCCAGTGAGGCCTCGGCCCGCTTCACCAGCGCCTCGGTCTCGGCCAGATCTATCCGAGCCAGCTTCTCCCCCTTGTGAACCCTCACCCACTCGTTCACATAGACCTCCCGGACCAGGCCGGGTATCTGGGTCTTGACGTCGGCCCGGAATTTCGGTTCCAGGCTGCCGGTAACCTCTATCCCCTCCGGAAGCGTTGAAGTCGCCACGGTCTGCAGTTCCACCGCCATCCGGGGCTTGGCGGTAGCCTGCCCTCCCTTCTCGTTTTTACCGCTGCAGGCGCTCAGGACGGCGCAGGCTGCGGATACAATCAGCAGTACGTTACATCGCTTCATATTTTTCTCCCTGATGCGCGCCCTGCGGTGTCTTCGGAGCGACTCCATCGAGAATTTGACCAACCACCTGGATCAACCCGTTACGGTCGATACGCGGAGTCACGCGGCAAAACTGCTCTTCCAAAATGGCTTGATAGCTCCCCACCAGTGCCCAGCAGATGATGGTACGGTTGCAGTCGACGATCTCGCCGGTGGTAATACCCTCGGCCAGCAGAGCATCCACGGTGTCCAGGATCTCGTCGAAAAAATGGTTGAAGTCGACGAATGGCGCACCCTGAGGGGGGCCGAAATAGATGGCATAGGCCAGTCTTACCACCGACAGATTCTCGTGAGCACTGTCCAGCATCCCCACGAACAGCTCTTGAATCCGCTGGCGTACGCTTCCGGCGGTTGCGTGCAGCATCTCAATCCGCTGATCCAACAACTTTCTGATACTGTTCATTATTTCAAGGTAGAGGTTTTCCTTGCTCTTGAAATAGTAATACAACACCGGCTTGGTCACACCGGCGGCGGCGACTATCGCACGCACCGTAGTTGCGGAGTACCCCTGCTGGACAAACAGGGTGATGGCTTCCTGCATGAGCCGCTGTCGAACGTCATTCAGAATTCCGACTGGTGGTGCCGTGACCCGCATGTATGGCTCCTTGCCTTATTTACCTACCGGTAGGTAATACAGACATCCGTGTATGTCAAGGAAATTTTTCCCACAATGCTCGTGACAAGGGGAGGCCGTTACCGATAGTCCGGATATTTAAAAAGGAGATGATAAGCATAAATATTCAATAATATTTTAAAATAATTGCAAATTATACAAAAACAATATATATGTTATTTTCGTCTACATTCGAGATGTTACGCCACTGCCCTGGAGGTTAACCATGAACAATCTGCATGAGATCCTTGCCACTCCGCCACCCCGTACTCTGGATCAGGCTCTTGCCGCTTGGCCGGATCGAGAGATGTTATACACCCCCTCTCCAGGTGACTGGCGCGATCATATTTTCTATTTCCTTCTTCCCGACCGTTTTTCCAATGGTCAGGAACAGCCCGAGCAGCTTCTCACCTGCGATCTCAGCACCCAGCGAGGCATAGATCATATCCGCTCCCTGCGGGGTGATGATTGGCGATGGAATGAGTGGCAAAAATCGGGAGCAGAACGTTACCAAGGGGGAACGCTCAAGGGAATCCAGTCCAAGCTCCACTATCTTGTCGGCTTGGGCATAACGACACTCTGGATTGCCCCGGTGTTTCGTCAACGGGTGGAGGAGAACAGCTATCATGGTTACGGCATCCACGACTATTTCGATATCGATCCACGTTTCGGCACCAGGAGCGACCTTATAGAGCTGGTGGATGCCGCCCATGCGGCCGGACTGCGCGTGATCCTTGATATTATTTTCAACCACTCCGGCTGCAACTGGCTCTATGATCCCGCTGCGGGAGACGCATATAAACCGGGTTACCTCCCCCCCTTTGGCAGCTACAGCCCGACCTGGCAGCGCAACGGTTTCGGCTCGGCCGTTTACAACCCCGATCAAATATTGGGAGAAGACGACAGTGTCTGGCCCCAGGATTTTCAATCCTCGTCCTCATATCTCAGGGCGGGATGCGGTAACCTGGGTGCCGGTGATATTAACGATGACAATGCCGAGCATAAGAGAACCGACTTTGAAAATTTGCGCAAGATGAATCTGTTTGACGAGAATACGTTTCAATCCTTGATTCAGGTATACCAGTATTGGATTGCCTTGACGGACATCGACGGTTACCGCATCGATACCTTCAAGCATGTGACTCTTAAGCAGGCCCGAAATTTCTGTAATGCGTTGAAAGAGTATGCCGAGGATCTGGGCAAGGAGAATTTCTTCCTCGTGGCCGAAGTGGCGGGGGGGAACTCGGCGCAAGACCGATACCTTGACATTGCCGGACGCAATCTGAACGCATGCCTCGATATCGGGGAACAGCGCGAGATCATCTGCCGAGTCAGTAAAGGGATGGAGCCTTCAGCCGATTTCTTTGCGGGCTTCAACCCCTTTGATTCCGGCATGGGCTCGCATCGGAACTGGGGTTCACAGCACCTGAGCATCAGTAACGACCACGACCATGTTTTCGGGCCCAAAGTGCGATTCGCCGCCGATGCCTCCAATGATCACCAAGGGACGGTCGTGGCGGCGCTCCAACTCTTTACTCTGGGGATACCCTGTCTCTACTATGGCACCGAACAGGGGCTTGCAGGTGGCGCCGAACCGGATCAGCGACAGTATCTGGAAAACTGGGGTGGACATGATTGCCTGTTGCGCGAGGCGATGTTCGGCCCCAAACATCCCCGGGGAGCAGGGTGGGATGGCGCCCAGGGACTGCTTGACAAAATCGTCGGTTTCGGCCCCCACGGCACTGCCGGTTATCACGCCTTCAATCCAGGTCACCCGGTCTATATCCGGATCGCCCAACTGGCGCGAGCCTTCAAGGAGTTCAAGCCATTACGCCGCGGGCGGCAATACCCCCGTGAAATTTCGTATCTGGGCTACCCCTTTGCATTCCCGGAAAGTGGAGAGCTCGTCGCATGGTCGCGGCTTTTCGACGACCAGGAAGTTTTGATCGTGATCAATCCACATGGCACCCAGCGGCGTGGCGGACGGATCGTGGTGGACAACCGTCTGTCGGGTGAAGGGATGCTGGTGGTGGCGATGACCGATCCGACCGCGCCCGAAATGATGATCCCCGGCGCCAGATTGAACCTTGAGTCGCGGGACGGGTGGAACTTCGTGGCCCTGGACCAGTGGTTGCTGGGTCCGTCGGAGGTCATGGTAGTGGCGAACCGGGCGGCGGTGGAAAGCGCCGGCATGACCTGGAGTTGATTATCATAAACGGCAGCAAGGTGGATGTTCATCCGTGCAAGCGGCGGTGAAATCTTTACGTCAGCAAGCAGTAGGTGCGGTCTTTGACGCAATTATAGTCGACACCTTCAAACGCATTTCGTTGAATGTCCCGAGCCAAAGAATAGTCAGACTGTTTGATGAGACTATCTGTCCAATGTTTGAGCAGGTAGAGAACCTGACTATTCAGAACCAAAAACTCCGCACCGCCCGCGACCTGCTGCTGCCGAAGCTGATGAGTGGAGAGATTGCCGTATGAGTGAACCTGCCGGTTACAAGAAGTTGCGCCCCAGCGGCGGCTTTCGAACGCTCCGGTCGTTCCGAACTTCAACACTGATTTATGACGCCACAGTTTCCTTCTGCGACCGGTTCATCGACAAGCGCTCACGTCTGGTTGATCAGATGGTGCAGGCCGCCCGGAGCGGACGGCAGAATATCGCCGAGGGAAGCCGGGCTTCGGCCACCTCCAGCCAGACCGAGCTGCGGCTGGTCAATGTCGCCCGTGCCAGTCTGGACGAGCTGCTGCTGGATTACGAAGACTACCTCCGGCAACATGGCAAGCGACAATGGGCCAAAGACGCACCCGAGGCAGTAGCGGTAAGGGGTGTGGGGGCAAGACAAATTACCTGCTCGACCAGCTCATTCGAGCGCTGGAACAGAGCTTCATCCACGAAGGCGGCTACAGCGAACAACTGGCGGCAGCACGGCTGAAAGAGCGAAAGGGAGGAAATCATCAGTCTAATCAGACTGATCCTGCTGATGCCAAAAACCTTCCCCTTTGCCCATTATGCGGCAAGCTCATGGTGCTCCGCACGGCAAAGCAGGGGAAAAACGCAGGGGCGCAATTTCTGGGGGGCTCCGGTTACCCGGAATGCAAGGGGACTAAACATGTATGAGCTGCGGAATTTTTCCGGTCATTCCCAAAAAGGCGACTATGATCACCGACATCAACAGTGAAGACCGGCTGGTACAGACGACCTTTGCCGAACACCTGGAGCAGACGCTGGGATGGGAAAGCGTCTATGCCTGGAATCAGGAGGACTTCGGCCCGGACAGCCTGCTGGGACGAACCGACACCCGCGATGTCGTCCTCAAACGCGAACTGGGCCGGGCAGTGGCGCAACTGAACCCCCAGCTCACCCCTTCCGCTGTCCATGAGGCGGTCACCAAACTTTCCCACCACGATTTCACCCGTTCCCTCATCCAACAGAATCAAGCATTCTTCAAGATGATCCGTGACGGTGTCCCGGTGAGTTACCGCGAGGCCGGCGGGACCCTGCGCCATGCCCAGGCGCGAGTGTTGGACTTTAGCAACCGCTCTTCAAGAACGACCATCTGACCCGGCGAATCTTCGGCAGTTACGTCTCCTGCTACGATTTCAAACGTTCCGAGGAGGATGGCGCAACAGTGAAGCTGGTCTATGAGAACCGGGGGGAGAAGCTGGGTATTGCCCGGCTGGACCTGAACGACCGGATCGCTGATGCCATCGCCAAGGCCGAGCTGGACCCGGATCAGGAAGCCTTGCTGGAAAAACTGCTGGGGAAGGATTACGAGGTGATCACCGCCGATGACCGGCTGGAGAAGATCGCCGCCGATTTTGTGGAACACGCCACCACCCGCTGGGAATCGGGCAAGTCCATGCTGGTCTGCGTGGATAACAAGCTGTAAGCAGGAACTTTATTACGGCGCCAGCTACGGCACGGCGGCACATGTAAAAAAAAGGATCCGAGCAAATCGCTCAAATCCTTGTTTTTATTCTTTTTTTTGGTACGCCCGATAGGACTCGAACCTATGACCTACGGCTTAGAAGGCCGTTGCTCTATCCAGCTGAGCTACGGGCGCACAACGGTGTTTCCTGCTTTTCCCGTTTCGGAGTTACAGAGAGGGACAAAATAAATAATCATCACCCTGCAGCACTCTTTTTACTATACTTTTCCTCGGCTGTCCATTATCAATCTCGCTTTCCCGCTCATTTCACAAAAAAATGTTACAGATAACAGAGTTAGGGAAAGTACCATACGGTTGCATCCCGGCATGAATCCTCACGGGGACGAGCTGGTCACTCCCTCCGACTCCGATTCACCAGAAAAAGATAGACGATGGCCAAAAACGGCAGGGTGGACATGGCCCCTGCCAGGTTTCCTTGGTAAAATTGCCACGTGGAGAAAACGACCTGGAAAATGATGAAACAGAGCATGACTATCGCTGCAGATTTATTCATGGAATCACCTCAGAAATCGGTACTGTTATTGCTTCTGCCCAAAACGACGGAAGAACCGGACTGTCGTACGGCACCACGACGCCTCCTCCCCCTGACCCTGTAATATCCACGGAGCCGCTTTCCCATCCCCGCCATGAGCCGGTCGGTCAGATCTTGCAGATACTGACGTTCCTTGCTCCGCTCACGATCAACGGACAGCGGAAAATGAATCGTCACCCGGATCGCCCCCGGACGGGGAAACAACTCCCCCCTTGGATAGACGAAGAACGCTCCCGTAATGGTCACCGGCACGACCGGCGCCCCGGAGAGAGCCGCCAGGAGGAGCGCCCCCGGACGTCCAGAAGAGGGGAGACCGGTACGGGAAAGACGTCCCTCGGGAAAGATGCCGATGACCTCCCCCCCCTTCAGCACACGCAGCGCCTGCTTGAATGCCTGGGGATCGATTCCATTCGGACTCACCGGTATCCCCCCACTCCTTCTGATGATGAAACCGAGGATAGGATGGTCGTAAAAATTCCGGGAGACCATAAACCTGACCGGCCTGGGGGTGCAGAGGGCCAGCAACATGGCGTCGAGATAACTCGTATGATTGGCGAAGATGATGACCGCTCCGTCCACCGGCATACGCCCACGCCCCCGGATAGTCAGCCGGTGGACGAGGGGGAGGTAGCAGGAGAAAAAGAAGCGCAAAAAATGATAAAGAATCACTCCCCCACCTCGGCCATATCCCCGGCCACGTAGCGCCGGCCGAGAAAACAGAGGGTAGCTGCGACCAGCAGAGCCAGGGGGGTGACCAGCAACGAACGACGAAGATCCGTGAGGTCGGAGAGCCACCCCAGAAGTGTCGGGGAGAGTGCGTCCCCCAGGGCATGAATGAAGAAGATGTTGACGGCAAAAGCCATGGCCCTTAGAGGTTGGGGTGTAACGTTAAGGATGGTGGTGTTCAACGGCCCGGTATTGAAGAAAAGGAACATCTCCGCACAGAATATGGCCCCGAGGGAACCGGGAAGCGAGGGGGAGAGGATGGCCCAGACCAGCAGCGGGGCCCCCAGGACAAACCCCACCCCGGAGACGGTGAGGTAGCCCGACCGGCTGGAGCGTTGAAACCGGTCACCCAGGAAACCGCCGGCCAGGGTGCCGATGACCCCGGCAACGACGGTGATCCCGCCGAAGAGGATGTTCGCCTTTCCCACCTCCAGACCGTGCATCCGTTGGAGAAAGGTGGGTGCCCATTGGGCCAGCCCCCCCATGGCGAAGGTCATGGCCGCCATGGCAAGAGTCGTGACAATAAAAGAACGGTTACGAGCCAGGGAGAGATAATCGGGACGGAGCGCTCCACCCCGGGAAACTCCGGCGGCGACCGCCGGCTCGCGAAGGAGCAAGAGCGGCAGACAAAGAAGCAGCCCCGGCGCCCCCACGATGAAGAAGGCGGTATGCCAGCCACACCTCTGGCCGATGCTCCCCCCCAGCAGATACCCCAGGGCGCTTCCCACGGGAATGGCCAGATAAAAGAGGGAGATGATCTTCCCCCGCTTCTCCTTGGGGAAAAAGTCTGCAAGGAGTCCCGGCGAGACCGTGCCGAAGCTCGCCTCTCCTATCCCCACCGCAGTGCGGGCCCCCAGGAGCGAACGGTAACCGAAGGCGGCTCCGGAGCCCACCGTGGCCAAGCTCCAGAGCGCCACCCCCGTGGCGGCGATGGCGCAGCGACTTGTACGGTCAGCCAGCCAGCCGAAGAGCGGCGCAGAAAACATATAGCAGAGCATGAAGGCGCTCCCCAGGAATCCCAGGGAGGTGTCGGAGAGCTGGAGATCGGCCTTGATCAGGGGGAAGACGGCATAGAGCGCCTGCCGGTCGATATAGTTGAAGAGATTCACCGCAATGAGGAGAAAGAGGACGTAACGGGGGTGTGATTGATCCGGTTTCACTGGAGGCGTCCCGTTCTGTTAAACATGCCGATCCTGCGTCCCTGCTGTCGCCGTTGAAAAGTCGGACGACTACCGGACCTGGAAGATATGCAGACTGGAATTGACCAGAAACGTGACCCCGAAGAAGCTGATGATCACCGTGCTGAGGAGGGCGATGGCCAGCCACGCCATCTTGGTGTCGCGCCACCCCATGGTCACCCGAAGATGGATGGCGGTACCGTAGACCAGATACGAGATGAGGGACCAGCTCTCCACCGGATCCCAACTCCAGTAGCTTCCCCAGAGATCTTTGGCCCAGATGGAACCGGCCACGATCATGATGGAATCCATGATGAAACCGAAGGTGATGTAGCGAAAGATGAGCTCGTCCAGGCGGGGGAGAGAGGGGAGCCGCTCATAAACCGGATGCGTCACCCCCCTCCGAATGCTTCGCTCCTTGAGGAGAAAGAGTACCCCCAAGGCCATGGCCAGGGAAAAGGCGCTGAAGGAGAGCCAGGCAAAGTAAACATGGATGTAGAGCCAGAGGCTCTTGAGACTGGCGGCCATGGGGGCCAGTCTCGGGTTGGACATGAAGCCGTACCCCATCATGAGAATGACCAGGGGGACCGAGACGCTGGCCAGGGCCTGGAGACTCCTGTTACGCCACCCCACCAGCATGGTGCCGGCGGTTATGAACCATCCCCCCATGAGGGCGTATTCGTAATCTCCCGACCAGGGGAGATGCCCCTGGGCGACGAAACGGGAACCGATGGCGGCGCTGTGCATGAACAGCCCGACCCCCACCAGAAACGCCATGAGCGGCACGAGGCGCGGCTTTATGAAGATAAAGGAGTAGATGAACCCGCTGCACGCCAGGCAGTAGAAAACGAGCGCAATCCAAAAAAAGATCGTTTCATAACTGGACATCAGAACCTATACCGTATGGATGGAGAAATGGGTCGGCATGTTGGAGCCGTCGAAATCGAAGTGATCCCCATGATCTCTCATCATGAGCTTGAACGCACTCATCATGTAGCGCCTCTTGAATCCGTCTTCCAGGGCCACGATCTCTTGAACCTTGTTGCCGTAAAACTTCATGTAACAGGTTCCCAGCGCCTTGGTGATCTCTTCCATGGTCATCCCGTAGGGCTCGACGATGGGGGTCACCAGATTATACTTGGAGTAATCGAACACCCTGATCCGCTCCTTCATCTCCTTGTGGATGGGGGTGAAGGGCATGGGGGTGACCACGGGAAAGACGGCGATGTCCGGATTGAGGTACTTGGCCGATTCGATGGTATTTTCGATGGATTCCCAGGTTTCGGTGGGGAACCCGATCATGAAAGATGCTTCCGTGATGATCCCCGCCTCGCGCAGCAGATCCAGCGCCAGCTTATTCTGCTCGAAATCGGTCCCCTTGTTCAGGCTGTTCAGGATATCCTTGTCGGCGCTCTCCGCTCCCAGATAGACGTGGATGATCCCGGCATCCCGATACTTGTGCAGGATGTCCGCATCCCTGATGATATCCTCAACCCGGGTCTCGATGAGGAGATGAACCCCCAGCTTCCGCTCTATGAGCAGGTCCAGATAGAGTTCCCACCGGTCCCGATGCTTCGTGGGATAGGCGTCGATGAGCGTAAAGAAGGAGATCTGATAGGTGTCGATGAGATGCACCATCTCCTCGATGACCTTTTCGGGCTTCCGGCAACGCCAATCCTCCCGCCAGAACATCCGCTGGCTGCAGAAGGCGCAGTCCATGTCGCACCCCCGGGAGGTAAGGATGGAAGCCATCCGGCCGCAGGGTTCCACGGCATAATGATAATCTTCCCAGTCCAGCAGGTGCCAGGCCGGGACCAGGGAGTCCAGTTCGACGATATGCGGCTGCCGCTCGTTGGGGACGATCTCCGCCCCCTCCCGGTAAACAACCCCCTTGACCTCTTTCCCCTTCCCTTCCGGCAATGCTGCCAGCAACTGCTTCAGGGTCTGCTCCGGCTCGCCCATGAGGATATAGTCCACATGGTTGGCATCATCCCCCAGGATTTCGTCATACATGAAGGTGGGATGGGGTCCCCCCAGCAGGGTGACAATGGCGGGATTCACCTCCTTGGCGATATCCAGAATCTTCAGGGCATCAGGAACCGTGGCGGTGCTGATGGCGCCGGTAACGGGGAGATAATCAATGGTCATGACGTAATCGGGCTGGTATCTCTCGATTTCCTGCCGGATATGTTCGAAGGAGTGGCGCTTGTTCATGGCGTCATAGATCCTGGCTTCGTTTCCCGATTCCAGGGCGGCCCCGGCCAGATAGGCCAGGTGCAGCGGAGGCCAGGTACCCACGACCTGTACCCCCCAGCAGTGATAAGGGGCTGTAACAAATAGGATCTTGCTCATCGGTTTCTCCCGTTCAGGTTGGTATATCGGCAAAAAGAAGAGAGCCCCGGCCTGAAAACAGAGCGGCCGGCCTCCCTGATATAAAATAACAGCAAAAATCCTGCCCACATTAGCAAGGAAACCGCCAATGGTCATGTAAAGATTTGGTAAAGATCCGGCTAGAGAGGAAGGGTGAACCAGACCCGGGTACCGCGCTGGTCGCTTTCCGCCCCCACCGTCCCCCCGTGGGCCTGGATCAGCTCCTTGACGATGGCCAGACCGATCCCCGCCCCCCCCGCATCCCGGGAACGGGAGCGATCCGCCCGGTAGAACCGTTCAAAGAGAAAGGGGATATCCTTTTCACCGATGACGGCGCCGCTGTTGGCGAAGAGAGTCTCCACCACCTCTCCGCTCCGCCGGGCGGAGATCGTCACCGTCCCCCCGGCCGGGGTATACTTCCAGGCGTTATCAACCAGATTACGAATAGCCTGGAGCAGCTTGTCCCGGTCCGCAGTCACCTTCTCGCTCCCCGGCTCCAGGCGCCACTGCACAAAGATCCCCTTCTCCAGAAAATTGGGGCGGTAGAGCTCCATGATCTGCCCCAGCAGTTCGTGAAGGGAGAGCTCCTGACAATCCAGGAACGCCCGGGCGGCATCGGCCCGAGCCAACTGCTGGAGATCCTCCACCAGGTGGACCAGGCGGAGCACCTCCTGCTCCAGCATCCGGAACGTTTCCCGGGAAGGGGGGATGACGGCGTCACTCAGCCCTTCCAGGTACCCGCGCAGGTTGGTGAGGGGGGTGCGGAGTTCGTGGGCGATGTCCGCCACCATATTCTTACGGAGCTTTTCGATCTTCTCCAGGTTGTCGGCCATGTGGTTGAAAGCGTCGGCCAACCGCCCCACCTCGTAGCGGGAAACCACGTTCACCCGGGCGGAATAGTTGCCGTCGGCGACTTTCCGGGTAATGGCGGTAATCTGAAAAAGGGGGCGAAGCACCCAGCGGGTCACCAGATACATGACGAGAAGCGTCATCGCCAGGGTGGCCACCCCGCCCCAGAGGAGGTCATGCTGAATGGCGGCAAGAAACTCTCCGTGGGCCGTCAGGGGGGGGGTACGGCAACTCCCCGTCACCTTTCCGTAGTAGTCGGTGGCGGCCGTCCGGATGGCCCGCCAGACCATGTAGGCGATCCCCACAAAGACCGGGACAATATGCCCGATAAGGAGTTTCCAGAGGAGGCGCTGCCTCACCCTTCTACCCCAATACTACTTTCACCACAAAAAAGAAGTCCACCACGGAGACACGGAGACACGGAGAAAACCTTTCATCTGATTTCAAGGGTTATTTGCACTATCCAGCAGGAGTGAGCTTCACCTTTCGGATTGAGCCCCCAAAGAAGATTTCCTCTGTGAATTCCTCCGTGTCTCGGTGGTTCAAATGCCGTTGTCGGTTTCGTCGCTGAACTTGTAGCCGTGCCCCCGCACCGTCAGAATGAAACAGGGACGGGCGGGGTCATCCTCGATCTTCTGCCGAAGCTTCCCCACATGAACGTCGATGACCCGATCGATGACCGCTTCTCCCCCCGGATAGCAGTGATTGAGAAGCTCCTCCCGTGGAAAGACTCTCCCCGGAGCCCCCATCAACGCCAGGAGAATCTTGTACTCCGACGCGGTGAGCGCCACCGGGCGGCCATCCCGGGTGACCCGAAGCTTTACCGGGTCGAGCTCCAGACCGCCCCAGGAAAGGAGAGGCCCCGGGCGGGGCAACGCGGGCCTGCTCCGCCGGAGGATCGCCTTGACCCGCTCCACCAGCTCCCGGGGGGAGAACGGCTTGACCACGTAATCATCCGCCCCCATGGCCAGCCCCGCCACCCGGTCCGACTCCTCCTCCCGGGCGGTGAGCATCATGATGGGAACGTCCGAGAAACTCCGGAGCGCCCGGCAGATCTCCCACCCCTCCACGTTGGGGAGCATGACATCCAGGATGACAAAGACGGGAGCGGATTCCCGGGCCGCGGCCAGCGCCTCTCCACCATCATGGATGATGATCGTGGCAAACCCCTCCCGTTGGAGATAGGTGGCCACCAGGGCCGCGGTGTTATGGTCATCCTCAACGATGAGTATCGTCTCTACTCTCACATTAGCTACCGCCAAACCTCTTTTTCACCTCGGCCACCTTTGCCGGAAGGCTTCCCAGCATCCCGATACCCAGTTTTTTCATGATGAAGGGACTGGACATCATCAGTTTCGAGGCCCGCAGGAGATACCCCCGCCGGAAATCGTCCTTCATGGTCATGATATCGATGATCTTCCCCATGTTGAACTTGCGAAAACAGGCATTGATGGCCGACTCCACCTGGGACAGCGTCATAGCTGCCGGCTGCACGACCGGGTCCACCAGGTTGTAACGGCGGTAGTCATCGCTTCGGAGGCGGGCCTCAATCTCACCCTGGAGCGCCATGAAGGGCCAGGGAGTGAACGCCATGAAGTTGGCGATATCCGGATTCAGCTCCTGAGCCTGCTGCAGGGTCCTTTTGACACTCTCCGGCGTCTCCTGGGGGAACCCGACCATGAAGGATGCTTCGCTGACGATCCCCTCCTCCTGGATCAGGTTCAACGCCCGGCGCACCTGGTCGAAGGTCTGCTCCTTCCGGAGGGAGTCCAGGGTTTCCTGCTCTCCGCTTTCGACCCCCAGGGAGATATGAACGACCCCCGCGCTCCGGTACTTCCAGAGGATATCCTGGTCCCGGATGATCTCCGGCGCCCTGCTCTCCATGAGGAAGGAGATGGGGAGGCCACGGGCAATGAGGAGCTCCAGAAGGGTCTCCCACCGCTCCCTGTCTTTTGTCGGCTGCTCGTCGGCTATGAGAAAGAGATTTACCCCGTAGGTTTCATGGAGAGCCGCCAGCTCGTCCACCACCTTTCGGGGATCGCGCCCCCGCCAGGAATTTCCCCAAAACTTCTGCTGGGAGCAGAAACTGCACGAGAGTAGACAGCCGCGGGAGGTGGCGATGGCCCCCAGACGGGAACCGGGGATAATGAAGTAGGAGTACCGCTCCCACTCCAGCAGGTCCCACGCCATGGGGAGATCGTCGATGCTCCCCATGAGTGGCCGGGGAGGAGTCCTGACGATCTCATCCCCCCGCCGGAAGGCGATGCCGGGAACCGACCCCGGTTCTCCGCCACCTTCCAGGGTCTCCAGAAGCTGGCGGAGGGTGATCTCCCCCTCGCCGATGACGATGTAATCCACGGAGGACGGACCCTTCAGCAGCTCGTCATACATGAACGTGGGGTGAATCCCCCCCAGGAGTGTCACCGTGGCGGGGTTGATCGTCTTGGCCATCGCCATGATCTTCAACGCATCGTCTATGGTGGGAGTCAGGGCGGAGGAGGCCAGGTAGGCCGCCCCTGATTCCCGGAGACGCTCCTCTATCTCCGGGTAGCCGTGATCCAGGGTCATGGCGTCATAGATCTCAGCGGAGAGACCGGCCTGACGGGACGCGCCGGCCAGGGAGACGAAGTTCAACGGTACCCAGCGACCGGAAATCTCGGCCACCCCGCAGTGGTAGGGGGGGGTTACGAAGAGAATTTTATTGGGGGGCGCCGGGGACTGGATGGGGAATCTCCCTGAAGAGCTGCGGTTCACGTAAGTACTCATACTAGCACGTTAACACCCTAATATCCAGCGGATTTTTGTTGACGCACTTCAAAGGTGAGTGCTATACATTTTCATTTAAAGAACTCTCCCCAGGCGACTTCGAGCCCCGGAGCAAAAGGACGGCAATGCTGGTACAAGCGATACTCTGGATGAACCTGGCGCTGATCTTCTACACCTGGGCCGTCTTCAGCGGGCGGCGGGAAGGGCTCCACCGTAAGCACCTGATCATCTTCGGCATCGGGCTCTTCTGCGACTTTCTGGGAACACATCAGATGAACCTCATCTCCGCCGCCTACGGCAAACCACCGGAATGGCACAACATATCGGGTCTAGCCTCCCTGGGTGGGATGGCCTTTCATTTCCTCCTGGCGCTCATCGCCACCCTTGCCCATAAGACCCAGGCGATCAACCGCGTCTTTCACCGGGTCAGCCTCACCATCTACAGCTGCTGGCTGATTGCCTTCATGAGCGGCGCCATCGCGGGGATGCTGAGGATGAAGCAGATCCACTAAGGGAGCGCGGACCCAGCCATGAAACTGATCATCCAGATCCCCTGCTACAATGAAGCGGAAACCCTCCCCCTGACGCTGGGAGAGCTCCCCCGCGCCCTCCCCGGCTTCAGGGTTGTGGAATGGCTGGTCATCGATGACGGCAGCGATGACGGTACGGCGGAGATCGCCCGGAACTGCGGAGCCGATCACATCGTGGCCTTTACCGGGAATCAGGGGCTGGCCCGCTCCTTTCTGGCCGGGTTGGATGCCGCCATCACCCTGGGGGCGGATGTCATCGTTAACACCGACGCCGACAACCAGTATCAGGCCGCCGACATTCCGCTCCTGGTGGCCCCCATCCTGGCCGGGACGGCAGACATCGTCGTGGGGAGTCGCCCCATAAATGAGATAACCTCCTTCTCCCCGGTGAAAAAGCTTCTCCAGAAGATCGGGAGCGGGGTCGTCCGGTTCGTCAGCAGAACAGAGATCCCCGATGCCCCCAGCGGCTTCAGGGCCATGACCCGGGAGGCGGCGCTCCGGCTCAACGTCTTCAACGATTACACCTATACCCTGGAGACCATCATCCAGGCGGGGCAGAAGGGGATCGCCATCACCTCGGTCCCCGTGCGAGTCAACAAGGTAACTCGTCCCTCCCGCCTGGTGAAGAGCGTCCCCTCCTACCTGACTAAGTCCCTGGTCACCATCGTCAGGATCTTCGTCGTCTACAAGTCGTTCCGCTTCTTCATCTCCGTGGGATTGACTCTGGCGGGTGCGGGAGTGCTGGTGGGGATCAGATTCCTGGGCTATTATCTCTCGGGAAACGGCTCGGGCCATATCCAGTCACTGATTCTGTCGGCAATCCTCCTGGGGGTCGGCTTTCAGACCATGCTCACCGCATTTCTTGCGGATCTCCTGGCGGTGAACCGCCGGCTCATGGAAGATATCCAGTACCGGGTCAAGAAACAGGGGCTCCGGGATACGGTGGGGCATCGTGACGCCGACAGCAAAACACCGCCGTAAAAATAGTTCTTTACAACCCTCTCGGCGGCATGGTTAGATGAGAGAGTTTAATCTTTTCCATGGTATACCCTTCAGTAACTATAAAATCCGGAGGAACACGACATGCAACGATTTATTTTATTAGCAGTAACGGCCTTTGTTCTGACTACGGCGTCGTCAGCCCTGGCCCTGGATAGCGCGGCACTGGTGGGAAAATGGCAGCTTCAGGAGCCGGCCCGGGACAGTGCGGGAAAACCCTGCCCCTTTGTGGGGGAGAAGCTCGAGTTCACCGCCGATGGCAAGATGGTGTCGGCCAACATGCCGGTTCCCTTCCGGTTCAAGGTCAATCCGGACAAGAGTGACGCCGCTGCGGCAGTGGCACGATACCCGGAACTGAAGGGAATGGAGATCATGCTGGCCGCCATGGGGGGAGCCAAGATCGACTGGTCCAAGGCCCCCATCGTCTACGGGGTGGAACTGAAGGGGGCTCAACTCACCATGAAAGTCTCCGGATATACCCCGGCTCTTTACAAGAAGCAGAAATAGCACCCCGAGGTGAGCCATTAGAGTAGGGATTCTGACCTATGATTTTTTCCCCCAGATCGGCGGTATCGGCAGCCTGACGCATACCCTGTATCGCCAACTGCACGATCCGGACACGCTCTTTTTCTCTCCCGCCGACAATGCGTTGCCGAGGCATGTCCGGATCAGTTGTCCGGGGATCCGCACTCTGAA
>CAIUUR010000392.1 GCA_903902345.1 uncultured Geobacteraceae bacterium
ATTTACCGGTATCTCCAGTTCGACGAGATGCCCGATTACAAATAATACGGGAATGACATGACGAAAACAGCCCGACGGATTTCCGGCGGGCTGTTTTTCTATGGCACATCAACTACTTTTACTACGGAATGAATCTATGTTTAATCTTAAACCCGAAGTTGTCGCCCAACTGGAACGTGTCCTTGGCTCCGTGGAGATGCTCCTTCCCAAGGCCGTCAAGCAGGTCGACTGGTCCACCTGTCACGCCGCGAACTGGCGGCGCCACTCTTTTTCCGGCTACCTGGAGGCGGTGAAGATCACCGATACCACCACCCTGGATGAACTGCTGGGGGTGGACGAACAGAAAGAGGTTATGACTCTCAACACACGCCAGTTCCTCACCGGACTGCCGGCCAACAATGCCCTCCTCTGGGGAGCACGCGGCTCCGGCAAGTCATCCATGGTGAAGGCTCTGTTGAACAGATACGCCCCCCAAGGGCTACGGATCATTCAGATCGAGAAGGAAGACCTGATCTATCTCTCCGAAATTTTCAACGCCGTGGAGGAACAGCCGTACCGCTTCATCCTCCTCTGCGATGACCTCACCTTCGAAGTTGGGGAGCTCAGTTACAAGATGCTCAAGAGCGCCCTGGATGGAGCGGTCTATTCGCCACCAGAAAACGTCCTGATCTATGTGACCTCCAATCGGCGTCACCTTCTCCCCGAATATGAATCAGATCATATCGGAGGGAAGTATGTCCGGGGAGAGCTGCAGCAGAGCGAAGCCATGGAAGAGAAGGTATCCCTCTCCGACCGCTTCGGCCTCTGGGTAGCGTTCTACTCATTCTCTCAGGAGCGGTACCTGGAGGCGGTGCGACTTTGTGTGACCCGGGAGGCGAAACAGAGAGTAGTGGAGATCCCCCTGACAACGGAACTGGATCAGGAAGCCATTCAGTGGTCTCACGACAAAAGCAAAAGGTGCGGCCGGACGGCCTATCAATTCTCCAAGAATTGGGTGGGGCGCTATCTCATGCAAAAAGCATAGCTCCTGACGCCGAAGAGCTCACTTCCACGTACAAAAGGCCCGCCGGGAATTCCGGAGGGCCTTTTGTTTATAAACGTACTAGCCTAAAAAAAACAGTCCACCACTGAGACACGGAGACACTGAGAACAATCTCGAGCAGTTTCGAGTAGTTGCACTGACATGAGGTCTAAATTGGTTAAACCTTTCGGGTTAAAACCATGAATCAGATTTTCTCAGTGATTTCCTCCGTGTCTCCGTGCCTCAGTGGTTCAAATGCCGTTTTTAGGATTAGTTCTCGCCGAAACCATCCCGGACAAGCTCTCCCAGAGTGGCCATGGCGGGCTCCTCATCGTCCCCGGCCACGATAATACTGATAACAGTACCTTTCCCAGCCGCCAGCATCATGATACCCATGATACTTTTGCCGTTCACCTCAATCCCTTCCCGGACGATCTTGATTTCTGAGGTGAATTTGCTGGCCGTCTTCACCAGTAGCGCCGAGGCTCGGGCGTGGAGGCCCAACTTATTGACTATGGTATATTCCTGCTGAATCATAAAAACCCTTATCAAAACAGTTATTTAAGAAAATCTCCCGCTACAGCGATACTCTCGCGACCGCACTCCCGGAGTCGAGCGGCAAGCTCGGCAACACCCAGTAAGTCCCGTTTGAGGGCAAACTCCATGACCATGGGGAGATTGACTCCGGAGAGAACTTCAATACGGTTGTCCTGAAGAAAGGAAAGACTCAGGTTGGACGGAGTACCACCGAACATGTCGGTCATAATAAGTGCGCCACTATCTCCCAGCCGTTGGAGGGCCGTGGTAATACTCGCAAGAATAACCCCCCCCTCATCACCGGGAGCGATACCCACGGCCTCGGCTTGAGGAATCGGTCCGACAATCAACTCGGCGGCGGCAAGAAGCTCCGCAGCGAGACGTGCGTGCGCCACCAGAACAAGACCGATCATGACATCCCCTTCTCAATATCTCGATGAGTTATTTTCAGCCTGAGATTCAATGAACCGACCAGACGACCCAATGCCTCGGTAACCGCCACGGAGCGGTGCCTTCCTCCGGTGCACCCCACCGAGATGGTCAGATACGACTTCCCTTCGCACCGAAAACGGGGGAGCAAAAAGCCCAACAGCTCTTCCACACGGGTGAGGAACATCAGGGTAGACTCTTTTTCAAGGACATAGTCCCGAACCGCCGGATCAAGTCCGGTGTACGGTTTCAGCTCCGGGACAAAGTGGGGGTTGGGAAGAAAACGGACATCGAAGACCATGTCCGATTCCAGAGGCAATCCATAGCGATAACCGAAGGACTGCAGGTGAACGGTCATATCCCCGGATTCGTCGCATCCTCTCACGTGGGCAAGAACCTGCTCCCTCAGCTGATGTACATTTGTCTCCGAGGTATCGAAGATCCTGTCGGCAAGAGCACGCAGTCCCCCCAACTGTTCCCGCTCATACCGCACCGCGTCGGGGACGGATCGGAAACCTGCCGCCGGGTGGCGTCTTCTGGTCTCGGAGAAACGCCGGATGAGTATCTCGTCCGTGGCATCATAGAAGAAGAGCTCAATGGAATGCCCGAGAGCACGGATCTCCTGAAAGATTACTGAATAGCCGGAGATAAAATCCAGACTCCGGATATCCATCACCAGCACCACTCCGGCAACCTGCTCCCCGGACTTGCCGATGAGTTCGATAAATTTCGGAAAAAGGGTCAGGGGGAGGTTGTCGATACAGGAAAACCCCTCATCCTCCAGAACTCTGACTGCGGTGGACTTACCGGAGCCTGACATCCCCGTGACGATAATGATCCTCATCTTACTCAACCTCGTCGCCAAGATGCCGCACATCGAGTTTATTCATGAGCTGTTCATGAAAATCACGGGCCGAATGGTACCCCATCCCCTTGAGGAGGTAGTTCCGCGCTGCGACCTCAATGATGGAGGTAAGATTGCGCCCGGGTCGGACCGGAATTTTAAGGTGGGGGAGATCCACATCCAGGATGGTATAGACCGCATCATCAATTCCCAGTCGATCGTATTCCTGATTGGAATCCCACTCAACCAGTTCGATCACCAGATCAATGATCTTTTTCTCGCGGATGGAAGAGACCCCGAAGAGATCCTTGATATTAATAATGCCCAATCCCCTGATTTCCATATGATACTGGAGCAACTCGCCGGCCATCCCCACCAGGGACGCCGGCATCTTTTTCCTGATGAAGACGATGTCGTCGGCCACCAACCGATTCCCCCGGAGGATCAGATCCAGAGCGCATTCGCTCTTGCCGATGCCGCTTTTACCCAGCAGGAAGACCCCTACACCGAGAACATCAACCAGAACGCCGTGAAGGTGGGTGGTGGGAAGAAGGCTTTCTTCCAGGAATTTGGTGATGAGCGAAATGAAGGTAGAGGACTGGTGTGGGCTCACCAGGAGCGGAATTCCGGCAATCTCGGCAATATCCTTGAGAAAATCGGGTGCATCCAGCCCCTTGGTGATCGTAAAACCGATAACCGGAAAGGAGCAGAGGATCCGGAGATACTCACGCGCCTTCCCTTCAGGCAATTGTCGGAGGTATGAGATCTCCGTATTCCCCAGTACCTGCAGTCGGCTGGGATGGAGATGCTCCGTATAACCGGTGAGGGCCAGTCCCGGCTTTTGGATACGGGGGCTGGTCAGCCGGTTGGTGAGACCCCTGCTCCCCGCGACCAAAGTCAGGTTGAGTCCGTATTCGGTCTCGGTGAGCAGGTTGTTGATTGTCAGTGCGGGGGTATTCACAGTTTATGGCACCTAGGCCCGATCGGGCTCGATAAGGCCGAAATTGCCGTCCTTGCGTCGGTAAATAACATTGATGGCGTCACTGGTCGCGTTGGTGAACACAAGAAAATCCTTGTGCAGGAGATCCATCTGCATGACCGCCTCATCCACCGACATCGGCTTGATGGAGAAGGTGGAGCTCTTGATGACTACCGGTTCACGGCTCGGTTCAATGCTCTCCGCTTCCATGATACTCTTCATGAAAAGCTGGCCATTGTTCTCCGGGGAAATTTTGTGATCTTTGAGCCGATCCTTGTAACGCTGGAGCTGCCGCTCGATTTTATCAAGAACCATATCAATGGCGGCGTACATATCGCCGGTCTCTTCCGAGGCCTTGATGGTGATCCCTTTGGCGGTGATGGTGACATCGGCGCTGTGACGGATCTTCTCCACCGCCAGAAATACCTGTGCGGTTATCGGCTCGTCGATGTATTTTCTGATCCGTTGCAGCTTGTCTTCGGCATAGGATTTCAGCGCTTCGCTGGGCTCAAGGTGGCGAAAAGTTGTAGTTATCTGCATGATGTTTCCTCCTGTGTGATATGATTTAAACGTACTCTTTTCTCCGGTTGCCGGGAGTCGTCAATGAAGGCGCTTGCGTTCCGATGAAGAGCCGATCCTGAGCATCTCCCGGTATTTGGTGACGGTGCGGCGGGCTATGCTGACGTTATCCTTGGCGAGGAGTTCCGACAGACGTTGGTCACTGTAGGGCTTACGCAGGTCTTCCGCCTCCAGGATCTCCTTGATTTTGTTCTTGACGCTCTCCGAAGCGATGAACTCACCATCCCCCGTGGCGATACCGCTGTTAAAAAAATACTTGAGTTCGAAGAGTCCCTGGGGGGTCTGCATATATTTATTACTGGTCACCCGGCTGATGGTCGATTCGTGCATACCGATATCGTCGGCAACGTCCCGAAGCACCAGCGGCCTCAAATGTTCTATTCCCTTGTCAAAGAACTCCCGCTGAAACTTGACGATGCTCTTGGCAGTTTTGTAGATGGTTCGCTGCCGCTGCTGGATGCTCTTGATCAACCAGAGTGCGGAGCGGGTCTTGTCATTAATGTAATTTTCCGTTTTCTGATCCGGCAGGGGGCCCAATTTCCCTTCGGAGAGGTACGCCGGGTTGATCCTCAGGGTGGGGAGCCCCTCTTCGTTCAGGGTGACCACGTACTCATCACCAACCTTGTAGACGAAAATATCGGCGGAGATATACTGGATGTCATCCTGTATGAACATCCGTCCCGGCTTGGGGTCCATTCCGGAGATGATACGCGACGCCAGGAGGATATCCTTGATCTCGATCGCTAAAGCACGACAGATCTGACGGTAATTTCTTATTTCCAGATCCTTCAGGTGATCACGGATTATCGACTCGACAACGGTCCCTTCCATTTCCAGAAGTCGCACCTGAATGAGAAGACACTCCCTGAGGTCCCGAGCTCCGACTCCCATGGGGTCAAAGTCCTGGATTTTCGTGAGAACCATCCCCACGAACTCCTCGTCGAAACCACACGCCATGGCAACTTCCGCCGGTGTGGCCCTGAAATAGCCGTCTTCATCTATATTCCCGATGATCTCGGCGCCGGCCAACGTCTCCTCGGGAGTAAACTTACCCAGGTTGAGTTGCCAGATCAGGTGATCAAAGAGGGTCCCCTTCTTGGTGAGCATATTCTCGAAGGAGGGGCGATCATCATCTTCATCGTTATACTGTTCTCCGGAACTGTAATTGTACCCTTCCATAAAAGAGTCCCAATCCATATCCCGCATAGTCTCGTCGTCGGCCTTGAGTTCCTGAAAACTCTCTGCATCCTGCGACGGAGAACTCTCCTGTTCGGACAGCTCCAGGGTGTCAGGTTCTTTAGGTTCTTCCAGGTCAAGCATCTCGTCAAGGAGGGGATTCTCGTCGAGTTCCTGCTGCACAACCTCCTGAAGTTCCAGTCGAGAAAGTTGAAGGAGCTTGATCGCCTGCTGCAACTGGGGAGTCATCACCAGTTGCTGCGTAAGCTTCAGCTGCTGTCGCATTTCCAATGCCATACCTGCTCCCACCCGACCGCTTTCCTACAGTCTGAAACCTTCTCCCAGGTAAATTTCCCGGGCCATCTTACTTTCCGCAATCTGCTGCGGGTTTCCCTGCTGAAGGATCTCTCCGGCATTCATTATGTAGGCTTTATCGCAGACCCCCAAGGTCTCGCGCACATTATGGTCGGAGATCAGTACGCCGATCCCCTTCTCCTTCAGTGCCGTGA
>CAIUUR010000393.1 GCA_903902345.1 uncultured Geobacteraceae bacterium
CCTGAATCCTCGCCAACGTAATAAAATGATATAACGTGCGATAGGTTGAGGTAAGATAACCGCCGTAAAAAACCCCCCAGCAAAATAATGATTGTGAAAACCAGCCAAAAAAACTTTGTAAATCATGGTGAACCAACCCGTAAGCAGCACAGCAGAAGAAACCGAAGGAGACAACAATCGACACCAATATATTAAAATAACCGGCTGTTGATGCGAGCAACTCGATCTGCTCTGGCATCTCTTTGCCAACATAAAAGGGGATCTGACGCCAGAGTCCGTCCCATGTACCAAGGTGCAGGAAGATCATATAGGTTAAGGGAATCGTATAAGCGCGAAATGATCCGGTCACCTCAGGCCCGATGAAACGAGCAACCAGAAGACCTCCACTGGCAGTAAGCACCGCTGATGCTATATTGCTACCCAGAAGTGCGACAACCGAATGAATTACCTGGCGTCTTTCTGATATCCGCGCACGAGCTTCAACAAGCCACTGCTTCAGGATAGAAGTATTTTCAATAACTAATGTTGTTATATTTAATAGCATATCAATTTCATTTACCTGCCAGTATGATTTCAACTATATCTCGCACACTTATTGTTGCAACACAGTATTTTATTAAATTAATAGTTGTCACATCGTAATTAGTCTTACAAAGGCATCTTCGGAATATAGAGGAGCACCAGAATCAGCTAATCCAACAATCAAACGGGTAGATAGCTCTGAACTCAATTCTATCTGTTCAAGCATATACCCGAGTTCTCTATGATAAGAAGCTACTTCGTTCCTTACTGATGTCAACCTAAATGGTCTTTGAGTTTGCCCCACAAGCCCAAAATCATCTTTAACTCCACTAAGTTTAAAATCATAAATAACGAGACTTTCAGGATGGAGTTTGTTGGCTAGAAAGCCCAAAAATTGTGTAAACGTCTCCACATTTACGTAGGGACTGACACCTTCCATCATAACCAGAGCCTTCGAGGTATTACTGTTTGCTAACTGGCATTCAAAGTCTGGCCATGCATCGGCGTTCAAATCTACCGGCACATAGGTAACATGGTCGAATGTCCCCAGTCGCATAGTCATTACTTGCTTGTTAGAGATAGAACCAGGCTGATCACACTCCATCACCTTGACACCATAACGTTTCAATACATGCTCGAATCGATAAGATCTGGTGTCCGTCCCGCAACCAACATTTATTACAAGCTGAAAATTTTCTGCAATCGCATCAAGGAAGACCCTGTCGTAATACTTGGTTCTCGCGACAAGATAGTAGTAGAAAGGTAAAGACCTCAAGGTAGCTAGCTTTTTTTGACTGAGCCACGCGAGTCGCAACCGTCTGAACACCGGCAGAAAATGTCGAACCAGCGCATCAGGATTCTGGAGGTCACCTGTTTCGTGAATTGATTGTATATAGCGCAACTCTGCTGTTAATAATGAACTGCTGAAACTTTGCCACTTCATATATCCCGCTTTCCGGTCAACAAATCAATAGACCTAATGAGCTCACGACTGGCACCAACAATCTCTGTTATTTTTGCGGCTCGTCATTTCACACCATATTTTATTGTTAAACAGTAAAAAGCATTTTTTTTCTTGTCAAAATACTAAAAAACGTCTGAATAAAATCAGTAAACCCGATTCGACCTCGCATAAAATCACGCAAGAGCCAGTTCAACTGAGACACATAGTTACCCCATATTTTCCACAACATAATCCCTGCTCTATACCTCCGTGACGCCACCAAACGATTGACATCCTCCATTTTTCTCATAGTAACTATTACTTTTCTGGCTGCAATATCATTTATCAACAACTGTATTTGAGCAGGATGTGTTCCATTAAATCGCTCCAGCCAGCTGGGCCATCTGTTATACATGTGTATGCGAAATGGATTCGTTATCTTGATAAACGTCTTTTCGAAATATTCTTCTCCCTTGACAACACATCGTTTATTTTCTTCTATTCCCTTCCATCTATTAGCATAATATATCATCTTGGAACTTACTTGGTTAGGGAATACCTTATGATAGTGATACATAAATATCCCCTGCTTTCTCAATCTCTCCGCAGTCACCCAATTTACCTGACGCAGATCAATACCGGTTTCATTTACGACAGTTACCGGTCGATGAGTTGCGTAGGTATAACCGGGCAACCACTTGAACAAACGATGTACCTCGCTGTAGCGCAATCTCAGAAAAATACCGTCGCATCTATAATCAAAGGAACCCCAAAAAGGAATCTCCGGAAATGAGATCGTAGCGATGGCTGGATCCTCCCTAAGCATCGTTACGATACTCCGCACGTCGGAATCTGTGTAAAATTCGTCTACATCTATTTGCCATAACCAGTTACCAGTTGCCCGTTTGGCATACGCTTGACTTTGCTCATCCTTCTCGCCGGGCCAAAAGCCATTGAGATATCCCTCATCCTCAGCAGTTACAATAATAATCTTATTATCAGGATCTTCAAACATCTTAAAATGTCGCAAGCTCTCCAAGCTATTGTCTATGGAATGCCCATCTGCCGTGGCACAATGCGCGGAGTTGCTATTGGCGCCTTCCACAACTATTATCTGGTGTGCAAAGGTGTAGAGTGACCGCAGGTTGTAATTTATAAACGGTTCCCCATTAAGAACTATCATACCAAAAGTTATTTTTATTTCTGCTTGCTCATTCATATATATTCCTTTTCAATAGTTCCGATCAAGTTCTATTCAGGATAAATAAAATTTACGTAACCTTCAGTGGTAGTGGTATGCTGATTCATATCCGGAAAACATCTGGCCGGATTGCCTACTACAATAGAGTTGCCTGGCACGTCAAAATTGACGTAAGCATTGGGCGCGATGAGAACGTCATCGCCAATGACTATCTTCCCAACGATGACGGCGCCGGCTCCGATAAAAACCCTGTTACCGATCTTCGGGCATCCTCTTCTTTTGCCACGATTCACTTGGCCAATGGTGACAAGATGGGCAAGCGTGCAATTATCCCCCAGTTCTGCTTGTTCATTAATAACGACAGGACCCCGGTGAAAAATAAAAAGTCCTTTGCCTATCTTAGTTTTGTACGACAACTGATACCCGTATTTATAACTGTAGTGCCTTAGTATCACTCTATAAATGAGTCCCCTGATTGTTTTTTTCGAAAATACCGAGGCATACCGTAAAAAATAGGTATATCTGAACGCCGGCATTGCTGAAAAAACCGCTTTTACAAAATATAATTTTGACTGATCGGCATTGTATCTATACAAATCTGCCCGAAGATAGTCGTCAAGTTCACTTCGTTCCATATTTGTTCCTCCCGCCATAATCAGAGTAATCTTCAATTTAGCCCGGAGGTCTTGGAACAAATTTGTGATATTGCTTTGAAATACAGGCGCCAAACCATGTCTCGCGCAGTAACCGATATCTCCTGCATATTTCCATCTCCATACGGGTTCGAACCAGCAAGGATTTAAAACGTTCAAGGCTCACGTCACGCCTCATGATTATTCGTGGCAGACAAAAGGCATTACCTGCTGTCAATCGCGTCTGTTCCCCAACTGCGAGTGCACACACAAATTTCGATGACTTCACAACGTCTACGACCTGATTCGACCATTGACCCCAGGGATAAGACAAAGCATAGAACGACTCACCGAGACAGGAAAGTTTGACATGAGAATCTCTGAGTTGCCGCTGTAACTCATTTTTGTCAAGGAGTGGTAGGTTCGCGTGCGTAGACGTGTGACTACCGAGACTGATACCTTGATCCTTTATGTAGCAAACATCCTCCTCGGACATGAGCTGATCGTGCTGACCGGACTTGGTCCACGAAGAACTGCCACCAAGCATATCGGTGACGATAAAAACAGTCGCTGTACTTCCGCTATCAAGTAATAGTGGCAGAGCATACGTAATAAAGTTTTTATAACCGTCATCGAATGTCAGCACTATTTTTTTTCTCAACGAACTGTAGTTTCGGATCTGAAGCGATTGGTACAGGAAAGATAAAGGCACTACGTCGAATCCGTATTCGGCAAGCCAGGCAATCTGATCATGAAAAGCTTCAACAGACACCGAATACGGGTCATCAGTAGAAGAATCAACAGAATGATACATTAATATAAAAGGCCCAACCAGGTAGTCAGTTAGCATCAATCGCCCTTTCAATACTAGGTAACTCAGCCTCTTGCTAAACAAATAACAACACAAAGACCATTATATTTTCATATAATTTACTACCACAAGAAAACATCCGTCAGGACGTAGCGGAAAACGGCTCGAAACCATTTATGGTGTCACCCTCGCGCCAGATAAAATATTTCATACCCACCAGCGTGGCCATCAACATATCATTTTAGTTTACACATCGCAAGTCAATAATAAGCTATGTCTAAATATGCTGCAGGAATTTCTACAAGTTCAACAGAGTGCGTATGGCCTTTACCGCTTGGATTTTCGCAAGTGGTTGAAACGAGGAATAGTTTGATGCTTTGACGAAACGTTACCGCGAGTTTCGTGATAAAAATGCATTTTTAAATGTGGGGGACCCTATGTTCGCCATCGGACTGATTCGGCGGCAGCAGAACAACGGGCACGGGGAGGCATGGACAACAAGGGAGGTGGTGTGTGCGTAGCTTGAGAATGGTTAGCTATGGGCAACAAACAAAAAGGCTATAGGCCATCTATACAGCGTCGCGATGATCTATAGCCTGTAGATTTTTTTGTAGTTTACACTACTGGAATTTTAGTGCCAGCGGAGTGGGAAGTGGGGACATATATTCGTACGCCCCGATGTCATAAGCTGCACCCTGTGGTCGGGTAAGGGGAGTAGCCAATCCTGCCCCGTTGATACTCCAGTTGAAAGGAGTGCCAAGAGTCGTACCGTTATTGAGTGCGTTCCCGGTGGTAATGGCAAAATAGTTAGTATTGGGAACCATGTTCACGCCATAGGTGCCACTGAAACCCGTAGGCAGAGTGCCACCGGTAAAATTCGGGTCGGTATTTTGCGCCGAACCCTCCCACGGTCCCTTGCCTCCGCCGAGGGTATTCACTTGGGCGCGGTTATAAGCTACACAAATCCAATCCGTAAAGAGATATGGACTGCACACATGCGAGTCAGATGTGCCGGAAGAGCGGTACAGAAGATTGTTTGAATGCACCGAGCCTGCCCGTCGATCAATTATCAGGGTTCCGTTTGCCGATGACAAGATATTATTCTTCAGGTTATAAATCGCAGTGGAAGCCACACTATAATTCTCATCGAATCTGATTGTTGCGCGCCCTTGCGAGCAAGCGGCCCTGGAGTTATAAAATGTATTATTGTAAATATTGAAAACACTGTGATTAATGGAAGTATCTCCGTAAAAGATAAAATCAGCACATTGTGCTTGCGCTGTTTCGAATGAATTATTGTATATGATATTATCGTATATATCTGCAGTCATCGGGAAAGCACGTCCGTCTGCAGTCCAAAAAGCATAATCTCTGTTATTGAATATTATATTATACCGCACAATAATATTATTTGGCGCTGCGACAACATTAGTTCCACCTTCATTTGCTGGCGATACTCTTAAAAATATACCGGCTCCATTGTTGTCATGAATACTGTTATATTGCATGGTAACGTTTTCAGAATCGTTGGTCACTTCGATGCCTGGTCCCGGATAGACTGTATCTTTACCGTTATTGTGTATGTTGCAATTCGCAATTGTTATGTATTTGTTCTTGGCGTTGGCTACTCCCCATTTGGCATATACCGTCACACCATCATGCCAATTATCGTATATCTCGCTATTAATTATCGTTACATACGATACTGTTCGATTGGCATACATGGGAGTAACTAATATTCCATATAGCCAATCAACCCCTGCTACGCCATTGGTGTTATGAATTACACAATTATCAATGGTTACATTTGACACATCTGCATCGACATAGTCACCTATATAAATTCCACCGGTTCGTTTTCCATTACCGTCAATTTCAAAACCTTTAAATGTGACATTACTCGCCGGCATGGCAACCATTCTCGCGCCGGCAGCGCCACTGTCATCAAAGGTAGTAGTCAATTTAGCCCTCGTTCCGCTACCGTAGGATGATCCGTCATAAGTAACGCCAGTCTTTGTGGTCAGGACAAGATTGGCTGAACTCGTCCATGTATCCTGAGAACGGAAGCATACCGTATCACCGCTCTTGACCGTCGCTTGAACTTTAGTAATTGTCGCCCACGCAGTGACATCCGAGAGACCATCCAGAGAGTCATTCCCCCCGAATTTAACATAGTATGTCGCTCCCCACCCCGGCAAAGCGGAGAGAAGAATGAGGAGAAGGGAAAAAATGATCGCGCGATTCATGGTCGTACTTATGGGACGGCGCCGCCGGTACTGCGTGAATCCATTCATGTCTAGCTCCTGTGTTGTCGCTCAAATCTGAGAACTGATGATCGTTTTTTGCCAAATACCCTACTAAGATGTGTGGCAGGACTGTGTGACAGGTTCGTGGTACGCACCGCTCTCGTGCTCCCTGTAACTCACTACAGAAAACAAACAGCCATCTGAAACCTCCTATATAATATGATGCAGCATAGCTAGGATGATAGTAAGGATGTGCAGCATGAATGGAAGTGATGCAAGTCACAATCGCGGGGTTTATTTTTGCAGGAGCCTGTCTAACGCAGCTTGACGAGGGGCATGGATATTTTTACCGCATCATTACGAGGGAGGTGAAGCAAGGGAGGGAGGCTTCCTGCCAATAAACTTCAGGAGCAGTGTGCCAGATGATAATGGACAGTCGCTACCCGTGGTAACCGTGTCGCACCTCCCGCAGGAGAACCGCATCCGGTCAAGCTTACTCAGCCGGCAAGCTCCCATCCCAGCGTATCGGCAAACAAGATTATAGATTCATGGTATACATTCGACACGCAAATTCGGACAGCCGATTCAGTTCATAAAAAGGAGCGCTAAATTCATCAGAAATCCAGAAAAACGGTAATGCGACAGCCACCGATCAGGAGTTTTTCTTCAGACGTCGGCAAAAACTCACTGCACCGAGAGCAATAGTAAGCAGGAGATAGGTGCTGGGTTCAGGAACGGCGGCGGAGAGGTTAGGACCGAAAAAACCACCGTCACCAAAGGCAATGTCAGGTCTTCCAGGGGCAGTATCCCGTGAGCGATTTCCGGTATACGTTATGACAGGGTTTGTAGTTACCGCAGTAGCTGCGTACATGACTCGTTCACCAATATCCGGATTTACCGAGCCACCGATTACGTAACTCCCTGGGATAAGAGAGACCGGGGTAATGGGTGTCTGCCAGTAGTTGGCAGTGCCGGAATTGCCGGCGGAAAGAACCAGCGAAGAACCTGAAGCGCCAGATCCGACTAACACTTCTGTCACCAGTAGTCCATTGTCATGCCAGACGGACACGAGATGCGGAGCATCAGTGTTAAGAGCTATATCATACCAAGACAGTGCTCCGATATCAAAGGTCTGATTGACGGTAAAAGCCCAACCTACTTCGTGGTTTAAACCGGTAATCTCACCGGAACTCCCACCCGAAAAGTCAAGCAGGACGATGTCGGCCCGAACCGGTGCCGACGGCAGAAGCGTAAGGACCGCCAACGCAGCAAACAATATGATGCTTTTCTTCATGACTACCTCCATAGGCATTCCGTTACACGATTTGCCATTGATGATTTGAATTCACTTTTTAAGTATTCTACTAATGCTACAACGCCGCCATAAAGTCAATAATTTTAATTTACCATTGTCAATTTCACAAAGACAACGAAGTGAGTCATCTGATCATCTGTCATTTTATTGTATTGACACCCTTTCCGTGCGGGGAGTTGCGGGATCAGACGTGGAGAAATTTCATCAGGTGGATCAGTTCCTCTGATTCACGCAGCCAACCCAGGTAACAGGGCTACTTTCGTCCAGGATACACACAACAAGGAGGCTAAAAAAACCTCCGAGTGTTAAAATCCTCGGAGGTCATGATTAGTGAACTGCATCGTCTGGAGGCAGCTCAGATACCGCCGCCGCTGCTTCTGACTTCGCCGGTTTCGATGGCCAGAATCTGATCTGCCCAACTGGCGGCCCATTTCCTCAACTCTTCCACGGCCAGAGGTTCGGGAACTTTAGATTCGGTATGCGCCGCTATTTTGGTCGCCAGTTTTTTATAAACCTGGGCCTGATCGGAGTCAGGAAACGCCTCGATGGTGGTCTTGCCCTGTAATTCGCTCTGGGCAACGGTAATGGAACGGGGGACATATCCACCACGCTGGTGTTAGTCTTGGCCACGAAATCGTCGATGATGTGCGTCGCGTAGGGCGAATTGACGGAGTTGGCGATGCCCCCCCCAACATCAACTTGCACAGTGGCAATGCTGGCACCATTCCCCCAATCGGTAACCACATACCCTTCGAGTTGGCCCAGTACCACCTCTATAAGATTCATTAGCGGAAATCAGTTCTGTCCCGGTTTCCGCTCCAAAATCCTCACCACCCTCTCACCTGTCCCTCACACCAAAGGATGAAATCCCATATATATCTTGCCCATGTCATACATTATCCGCTAGGATGACACCAACAGCACCCGTAAAGGAGCCAAAATGAATACCGTTCCTGCAAAAGATCTGAAACGCCATGGCATCTCAGCTATAGAGAAGCTCCTGCCTCACGGTCCAGTACACATCATCAAGCGAAACCAGCCGATATGCGTGGTCATTGCCGAGGAGGAGTATCGACAATTAACTCAGGCGGCAGCCATGCCCGCCAAATCCCACACCGTTATGGAATGGTTCGCCCTCTCGTCCCTGGGAACGGCAACCAAAGAGGAGATTGACGCCCGGTTGGCCGACGAGCGGGCATCGTGGAACCAACCGTGACCATTTTCCTTGATGCCAATATCATCATCTACCAGGTAGAAGGAGTAGAACCGTTCCAGCAGCAGGTACGTAACACTCTCTCGGATATTGTCCGTCAGCATCCTGATGCCGGATTTGCTGTTTCACGGTTAAGCCTTCTGGAATGCCTGGTAAAGCCGGTCCGTGAACAAAATGACGGTGCCATCTCCCGCTATCGAGGATTTTTCGCCTCTAGCGATATCCGGATAATTGAGGTGACCGATCAGGTCATTGAAACAGCTCTCGTATTACGTGCTCGACACGGCTTAAGGACTCCTGATGCCATTCAGGCCGCTTCGGCACTAATATTGAAAAGTCAGATCATATTTCTCACCGGTGATCGTAACTTTCAGAAAGTTCCGACTCTTCAGGTGCAACTTATCAGCTGAATACAAACTATTTCACCATCCAGATAACACTACTCCTCACATCCTTCAGCAAATCACCCCACCCGCTCCCTTAACCACTCCAAAATCCGTACCATCGCCAGGGTATCCAGGTGGCAGTAATCCAGAAGATTTCGAGACATCGCCTCCCGCTCCGCCTGATCATCCGTCTCCCTCATCCTCAACCACGCCGATGCTGCCGTACCGCCGTCGGCAATCTCCAACCCGTCATAACTCAACTCCGGTATCAGCGCCGGCAAGACCGATTTCAACGAAGCGGAGCCGTGCATCTGCCAGTCGTACACGGCACGATTACGGAAGGGTACCATCAGGTCCACCAACCGCTCCCTCATCGCCGCAACTTCAGGCGCGAGTTTGCGGAATCGATCCCCCAGCTCTCCCAGGGTGCGGGACTCGAAGACCTTGTTCCAGGCGATGATGGCGCCGGATTCGGGGAGTGCCGCCAGGAGACTGGTCAGGAGTCCGGCCGCCGGATTGTCTTCGTCGGCCGCCGCCAGCCAGGCGTGATGTTCAAGCTCGCCACCATCCTCCCGGATGATATGCAGCGAGTACTGGAACGGCGCCTGCTGATAGGGACGAGTCCCGTTGAAGAGCGGCACCGGCGTCATGAAAGTGGTCTCAAAATCCAGGTACACCCCTTCACCTCATGCAACTCCCACCCTCCCCTTGTGCAGCAGGTCCACCTTGACGAAGACCCCGTCATGGCTGAAGGCGGCCTCGTAGAGAGTCGTTACCCCATCATCAAGGAGCTGTCGGATTCGGGCCAACTGCTCCGTCGTGGTCAAGCCGTCATAGGGAATCTCCACCCCGCCGGGAAAGAGATCCCGGGCCAGCACCCCCACATCGGTCCCGCACTGAAAGATCGCATCCTGTGATGTGGAAACCTCGTCCTTCAGTTCCGGTCGGTAGTTGTTGAGCCAGAGAGCCTTGGGGCACTGGAGCCCCAGCATGAAGCGGGACTTGCTGAGAAAAGTATTGACGGTGCGGGTGGTAGTCATGGCTGACCTCCTGAATCATTAGATGCTGTCAGCATATAATGGTTGTGCGTCTCTTTGCGTCGGATTCAAACCGATGGAACGCGGATGACGCGAATTGATCCGCGACGAATCCATGACTCCACCCGCTGCGGCGATTCCTGCTCCGACACTCCCTCTCATAACCCCTCCTGACGTGGTTGCGTTCATGCGCGCGCCTTTCAACCCGGAGGTGACCGATTCCCCCCCGGATAGACTGATGCTCCCGCTCGGCGACCGAGCTGTTAGTTATCCACTCGCTCGTTTTGACCCGAAAGACGATATGTTCAGCAGAATACCGACGGCAAACAGGGTGACGAGCAGTGAACTCCCGCCATAGCTGACGAACGGCAACGCAAGCCCCTTGGTGGGGAGCAGCCCGGTCACAACCCCCATGTTGATGGTCGCCTCGACTCCCAACAGCACGGCTATTCCCAAGGCGACAGACCGTCCGAACGACTCCTGGGCGTTCAGCGCAATTCTTAGGGCTCTCTCCAGAAGAACGGCGAACAGTCCCACAACGACCACCACCCCCAGATAACCCAACTCCTCGCCAATGACCGCCAGGATGAAATCGGTATGCGCTTCCGGAAGATAAAACAGTTTCTGCGTCCCCTCACCCAGACCGCGCCCGAAGAGACCTCCACTTCCCATGGCCATTAACGACTGGATGATCTGATAGCCGCTGTTCTGCGGGTCCTGCCAGGGGTCAAGAAAGGCCAGGACCCGCCGCTTGCGATAGGCGACATTCATCACGAGCAGATAGAAGAACGGCAGCGACAGCAGAATTACCGAAAAAATGTAGGTCTTACGTGCTCCGGCGGCAAAGAGCATGGCAAAGGCAACCAGGAAGAGGGTAATCGCCGAACCCAGGTCCGGCTGCAACAGCAACAGCGCCAGCAGGATCATGAGGATAATCATGTAGGAAAGAAACCCGGCACCGAATGACTTGATCTTCTCCTGTTTCCGCTCCAGAGCGAAGGCCATGTAGATGATCAAGGCGATCTTGGCCAATTCCGATGGCTGAAAGCGGAAACCCGCGAAGAGTTTGATCCAGCGTGATGAGCCGCCGGCGCTGCCACCGAGACCGGGAACCAGCACCGCCACCAGCAGCAGGAGACTGAACCCCAGCAGCGGGATCGCCCAGCGCCGCCAGAAATGGTAATCCACCTGCATGGTCACCAGCATGATCGTCATCCCCACAACAGCGAATCCCCCCTGTCGTTTCAGGAAATAGAAGCCGTCATGCATCCGCTTGTCGGCCATGACCGCCGAGGCGGAATAGATCATGACGACCCCCAGACAGGTCAGGGCGACAGCCATCAGCATGAGGCAGCGATCGTACTCTTCCAGCCTGTTGAGATTTTTGAACGGATTGAACATCACACTCTCCCTTTTTCCCGGCGGCAATCAGGCCGGATAAAGACCTTCACATTTTACCCAGTTTGTACAGTTGGTACCCCACCATGGCCGGCAGCACGGAGGGGATAGAGAGGCACCCTAAATGAAGCCTGTAGGAGGCGAATCCCATGATCAACCCGATGGCCATGAGGGTTATTCCCGTCACTACGTACAGAGTTTTCATGGTCTCCCCCGTTGCTCGGCGTATGTTTTCAATACAGCATGAACCACGCCAACAACTTGCATTTTATTTATTCAACAAAAACATAAATTTACGCGCAAGACATCCGACAAACATCACCTGCAATCACAAATTATCTTGATATTTTATCAAAAAGTTTTACCATGGTTCCACGTAACCGATCAAAGGGAGGAAGTATCCGTCATGATTAGCCCCCTCGTTTTATGTTCCTGGTTGGGAGACACAGACCTCAAGTGCGCCCTGGAAACTCCCGACGCCGTGCCGGGGCCCATCATCCGCGCCCTGGGCGAGCGCCCCTTTACCCATGCGCTGGTCATCTCCGGCAGGGATTCCGCCAGGACAAACGCCTACCGGGATCGTCTGGAGAAATGCTCCGCCGCAACCGTAACCGTTACGAGCGTGACGCTGGACGATCCGGTGGACTACACCAAGGTCTATGAACTGACCCGCAAGCGGCTTGAGGAATATGTCAACGGGATGGCCAAGGGAGCCCGGATCGTCTTCAACATCAGCTCCGGCACCCCGACCATGACCGCCGTCTGGATCATCCTCGCCAATACGGTATTTCCCGCCGACCTGATCCACGTCTCCCGTGAGCAGGGGGTGAAGGACATGAAGTTCCCCTTCAGGATGGTTGCCGAATTCATTCCCCGCGTGAAGGAGCGCGGTAACCGTGAGCTGCTGGAGTCCCTCAGCGACCCCGTTCTGGATAGCGCCCTCAAGGGGGAGAGTCCCGTCATCAGGGAACTTCGCAATGAAATCGCCAGGATTGCCGGCAACGACTACCCGGTTCTCATTCTGGGAGAGACCGGCACCGGCAAGGAGGTAGTTGCCGATCAACTGCATCGCCTGAGTGGCCGGGCCGGAAACTATGTCCCGGTGAACTGTGCCGCCATTCCCAAGGATCTCATCGAGTCCGAGCTCTTCGGCCACGCCAAGGGGGCATTTACCGGCGCCCTTGACAATCGTAACGGCGCCATGCTCCAGGCCCACAAGGGGACCCTCTTTCTTGACGAGTTCGGTGAATTGAGTCTGCAAGCCCAAGTCAAGCTGCTCCGGGCTCTGGAAAAGTCGTCGTTCACCCCTTTGGGAAAAGACAAGGAAATTAAATCCGATTGCCGTTTTGTCTGCGCCACCAACCGGGATTTGCCGGCCATGATAGCGACCGGTGAGTTTCGCGAAGATGTCTACCACCGGGTTGCCGTCAATATTCTCGAACTGCCGGCGCTACGTGATCGAAGAAGTGATATCCCCCTGCTGGCCGGACATTTTCTCGACGAGGTCAACCACAAGAAACCGGCGCCGCTGCAGTTGGAGCAGAATGCAATGGCGGCATTGTGCGCCGCTGACTGGCCCGGCAACGTGCGTGAGCTGAAAAACACCGTCATTCGGGCCGCAATAAGATGTCAGGGACAGATCATCACGGCGGATCATATCAAGGCATCCCTGTTACGATTCGGCTCCAGAAGTCACGACGACCTGCTGGGTCAGGATTTGGTTGACGGTTTTCGGCTGGAGGAACTTCTTGACAGGGTAGCCAGACACTATATTGAACGGGGACTCAAAGAGGGGAAAAACGCCAGCGGCGCGGCCCGTTTGTTGGGTTTTTCCAGCCAGCAGACCTTTGCCAACTGGAGGAAGAAGTTGATGACGGAGTAGCGCGACGGCGGGTTCCCCCCCCTTCACCTCCTCAAGGATCAGTCAAAGATCGAACTCCAGATATCGGAGACGACGTCCGCCACGAAATAGCCCACGGCCGCCACCACTACCACCGGCGCCGCGGCAACAGCTACGGTCGCAGCCACCCCGGTCAACCCGACCGTAGCCACCCCGGTGGCAATCGCACCGCCGGCAAGCGCTCCGGTAGCAGTGGCGGCAACCGATGCCGCCGCAGGGTCAGTGAACCCAGGCCGGTACCCTCCCTCCAACCCCGTTCCGAAGGCAACGTACACTCGGTCGGCGGCAAAGAAGAGCTGGAGGAAGTTCCCGGGCCCTAACTAGAAATCAACTCCTGAGATATCGACAATCAGTTCCACGACGGCCATAAAAAAATCGAGCATATCCTCACCTCCTCTTTTGTATGATGTTGAAACGATTCAGAGTCTCCCCCGTTGTTCAGCTTATGATTTCAATACAGCACGAATCGCGCCAACAACTCATATTTTATTTATTGTTTAAAATCAGCGCATTGCACATAGAGCATTCAACATGTAAAGCCTTAAATTGCAAATTTTCTTGATATTTTATCAAATAGTTTTGCCGTCAACCGAGCCAGCTTATTGGGGTTTTCCAGCCAGCAGACCTTTGCCAACTGGAGGAAGAGGTTGATGGAGGAGTAGCGGGAGGGCGTGGTGACTGTGGGGCTCCAGAGAGCAGAAAAAATCTCAGCAACGATATTTAAGAACATGACACAAAAAGACCTCCGTAGCG
>CAIUUR010000394.1 GCA_903902345.1 uncultured Geobacteraceae bacterium
ATGACATATTTTTCTGTCTCCTTGCGGGGGCAACACTTTGATTATGCGACTGTGTTACTTATCACCATCAGCGTGACCTGTCAATGACGATTCATCATTTCCGCTCCTTGTGCTGAGCCTGACCTGCGTGATACACTCATGTTGAATCATATCCTGAGAACAGGAGGTTACCATGTCACACCTTCGCTCCCCCGCCGTGGCTGGAAGTTTTTATCCGGGGAATGCTGTTACCCTGGCAGAGGAGATCGATGCCATGCTGGCGGACGCTCGTTGTCGCAACCCACCGTTGGCGTCCGAGCCGCTCCCCAAGGCGGTCATTGTCCCCCATGCCGGCTACATCTATTCCGGTCCGGTGGCTGCCGCCGCCTACCTCCGGGTTCTGGTAGGGAAGGGGATCATCACGAGGGTGGTTCTCCTGGGCCCCGTACATCGGGTATCGGTGAGGGGGGTGGCTCTACCCTCGGCCTGCTCCTTCGAAACTCCTCTGGGGGCCATCCCTCTGGATGTAGAAGCGCTCAGGGTGCTTGCCGGAGTGCCGGGGGTGATTGTCTGCGATCAGGCCCATGAGCTGGAACACTCCCTCGAGGTGCAGCTCCCCTTCTTGCAGCGGGTAGTGGGACCATTCACCCTGATTCCTTTGGCCGTGGGGGACGCCTCCCCCGAACTGGTGGCCCGGTTGCTGGAGATGCTCTGGGGTGGTCCGGAGACCCTGCTCGTCATCAGCTCGGATTTGTCGCACTATCTACCCTACGACTCGGCCCGGCTCATGGATGCCGATACCGTTAGGGTGCTGCTGGGATTGCAGCTCCTCACGAGTCATGAACAGGCCTGCGGCGCAATTCCGGTGAACGGGTTGGTTATCGCAGCCCGGAGAAGGGGGCTGGTCACCCGGCTCATTGATCTGAGGAGTTCCGGCGATACTGCCGGGGACAAGGGGCGGGTGGTCGGTTATGCCGCCATTGGCCTTTATGAGGAGGAAGCCCATGTCTGAAGAACGCGGCAGGATCATGCTGGCCATTGCCCGAGCTGCCATCTGTTCCCGTTTTGGTAAACTTTTTACCTGCGATGAGAGTGCCCCGTGGCTTTATGAACCAGGCGCCTGTTTCGTGACGTTGACGACGGGAGAAGAACTGCGGGGGTGCATCGGGAGTCTGGAAGCGTACCGGCCGCTTCTTCAGGATCTGAAGCTGAATGCCTTGGCCGCTGCTTTTCGCGATCCGCGCTTTCCCCCTCTGGGTGAGGGAGAGCTGGAGAGTGTCCGGGTGGAGGTGTCGCTCCTTTCGCCACTTGTCCCCCTTGTCTTTCGGGACGAGGCTGAAGCCTTGGCGCAACTGCGCCCGGGGATCGATGGGGCGCTCCTGGAATTCCAGAGAAATCGCGGGACCTTTCTTCCCCAGGTTTGGGAACAGCTTCCCCTGCCCGAGCAGTTTTTCAGTCACCTCAAGATGAAGGCGGGGCTCTCTCCCACTTTCTGGGACGAAGATGTTCACCTCTATCGCTACTCTGTGGATAAGTACCGGGAGTAGCCCGGGAAAGTCCGGATATCTACTTGAAAATCGCCATAATATTGATGACTGCCGGAACCAGAATGACCACCAGAAGCCCCGGGAAGATGAACAGAGCCAGGGGGACCAGCATCTTGGTCCCCGTTTTGGCCGCCTGCGCCTCGGCAAACTGCCTCCGTTTGACTCGCTGGGAGGTGGAATAGATCCTCAGGGCCTTGCCCAGGCTGGTGCCGAATTTTTCCGTCTGGTGCAACATATTGACGAAGGAGCGGACTTCGTCAACCTGAGTCCGTTCGGCAAGGCCATCCAGCGCATCGATTCGAGCCCGCCCGGCTCTAATCTCCAGTATGACCCGGTCAATCTCCTCAATGAGGGGGTTGCGTTGGTTATGATGATTCTCCACCGTCTTGATGAGCGCCGCATCCAGACTTTGTCCCGATTCGACACAGACAGTGAGGAGGTCCAGGACGTCCGGGAGTGTGTGGAATATTTCAAGCTTGCGCTGCTTCACCCGGTAATCAAGCCACAGGGTCGGTAGAAGGTAGCCGCTGGCAGCCATGCAGAATGCAATGAGGAGGGAGGTCGCTTCAAACTTTCCTCGGGGAATGACATAGAAAAGGAGATAGAGTGTCGGCAGGAGTCCGGCGAGAAACAGTTTCCCTCCCATGAACACATTAACTTTGTCGGTTCCGAAGCCGCCGGTGGAGATCAATTTTCGGTACTTGAACAGGTCGGAGGATCTCAGCCGAATCTTGCTCCCCAGTTCGGCGAGAAATGCCTGCCAGCGGGGCGGTGTCTGGAACAGATCGGGGCGAGTCTCTTCCTGAGCCATGAGGCGGTGCACCCGACTCCGGACGGTAATCCGTCTGCTGACCATGGGGTATATCAGTACTGCGGTGAGAAGCATGACAACAGTGAAAATGGCGGCGATGATGGCGGCGATCATGGCTCCCCCTAGATCCGGATGTTGACGATTTTCTGAATCACAAGAAAACCGACCGCCTGGCCCGCCAGGACTATGTAGAGGATGTAGCGGCAGGTTTCATTGGTGAAGAACGGCTCCAAGTACCCGGGGGTGACCAAGTATATCATTAAGAACACTATGAAGGGAAGCGCCGAGAGGATGTATCCTGATATCTTCCCCTCGGAGGTATAGACCTTGACCTGACGACGGATCTGGATTCTGGCCCTGATCGTCTCCGAGAGCTTTTCCAGGGTTTCGGCAAGTGCACCGCCGATTTCGCTGTTCATCCTGATGATAGTCACGAAGAAACGGAGATCCGGACTATCGATCCGTTCCGGGAGGCTCGCCAGGGCGTCGCTGATTCTCATGCCGAGCCTCTGCTGTTCAAAGGTCATTCTGAACAGACGACCGGCGGGATCGGGCATCATCTGTCCCACATGTTCCACGGCTCCGGCCATGGAGTGCCCCGCCTGCAGTGAGCGGGAGATCATGTCCAGAACTTCCGGAATCTGTTCGTCGAATTTGGTGCTCCGCTTCACGGCCAGAAGTTTAAGTGTGGCTGTGGGGAGGAGTGCGGAGAATAATCCTCCCGCCAAGGCCAGCAGCGGGTGGACCTTAAGAAGGAACAGGATGGCGAAACCGACGACGAAGGCCGCGCAGTTGATGATCGTGAAGAGTGTCGGGCTGATGTTGGAGCCGGAATGCTCCAGAAGCCTTCCCACTGGACCCTGGAGGGGGAGTCGGTGAATAAATTGCTCCACCGGAGTCTCTTTTCGAAAGATGTCCCGTACCGACTCCTTGGGAGGGTTGAGCTGTTCGTTACCCGCCATCCGACGGAGACGGTGTTTCAGGCTGGCATTGGGAGATTGGCGTGTCGCCCTGATAGTCAGCCAGAGGGAGACGGTAAGAAGGAACACCGCTGCAAAGGTCAGGAGCACCGCGGCAAGCATGTTATTACCTCTCGTTGAAGATTTCGGGGGGGAGTTCGTAACCGATCATCTTGAATCGTTCCAGAAATCGGGGCCGGACGCCGGTGGGTTGAAACTCTCCCAGAACATGACCGTTGGAGTCGATCCCTCGCTGCTCGTAACGGAAGATGTCCTGCATGACGATGATTCCCCCTTCCATACCGGTTATCTCAGAAATCTTGACGATCTTTCTGGTTCCGTCCTGGAACCGCACCAGCTGCACAATGAGGTTGATGGCGGAGGCAATCTGTTCCTTGACGGCACGCTCGGGGAGATCCATGCCGGCCATGAGTACCATGGTGGAGAGCCGCGCCAGTGCATCCCGCACCGTGTTGGCGTGGACGGTGCAGATGGAGCCGTCGTGGCCGGTGTTCATGGCCTGGAGCATATCCATGGCTTCGCTGCCGCGCACTTCGCCCATGATGATCCGGTCGGGGCGCATCCGGAGGGAGTTGCGCACCAGGTCACGCTGGGTAACTTCTCCCCGCCCCTCGATGTTCATGGGGCGGGTCTCCAGTCGGACGACATGATCCTGATTGAGCTGAAGCTCGGCGGAATCCTCGATGGTGATAATTCGTTCATCGCTGGGAATGAAGGCGGAAAGAACATTGAGGAGGGTCGTCTTGCCGGTGCCGGTTCCGCCGCTGATGATGATGTTCAGACGCGCCTTTACCGCACCTTCGAGTATGGCGCGGATTCGCATGTCCAACGCCTTGTTCTCCAACAGATTCTCCATGGTAAGCGGCACCGCGCCGAAGCGGCGAATGGAGAGAACCGGTCCGTCCAGCGCCAGGGGGGGGATGATGGCGTTGACCCGCGAGCCGTCGGGAAGTCTGGCGTCCACATAGGGGGACAATTCATCAATTCGCCGCCCCACTTTGGACACAATCCGTTCGATGATCTGCAGAAGGTGGGCATTGTCGCGAAAGGTCACATCGGTCTTTTGCAACTTGCCGTTTTGCTCGATGTAGACACTATTGTAATTATTGACCAGGATATCCGAAATTCCCGGCGAGGAGATGAGCGGTTCCAGCGGTCCCAGGCCGAAGGTCTCGTGCTGGATCTCCACCACCAGTCGCTCCTTTTCCTGGCGGGTCAGCGGGATGCTCTCCTCTGCAATGAGGGCTTCGATGACAAACCCGATCTCCTTTTCCAGTTCTCCGCTCCGGAGCAGGTC
>CAIUUR010000395.1 GCA_903902345.1 uncultured Geobacteraceae bacterium
ACCTGCGACGAGCTCAGGGACCGGCGACGAGCTCAGGGACCGGCGACGAGCTCAGGGACCGAGACTTTGTATCCGTAATCATAAAAAGGCGGTTAGCCATGAATATAGAAGAGATTGTAGAGGAGTTGAACCAGCGGAAGGAAGAGCTGTTGCTGGGAGGGGGACAGGATCGTCTGGACCGGCAGCACCAGTCCGGGAGTCTCACCGCCCGGGAGAGGGTAAGCGCCATCCTGGATCAGGACAGCTTCCAGGAGGCGGGGCTCTTCGCCAGGCACCGCTGCTCTCTTTTCGGCATGGCGGACAAGGAGATGCCGGCGGAGGGGGTGGTCACCGGGGCCGGCACCATCAACGGCCGGTTGGTGCACCTTGCCAGCCAAGACTTCACCGTGGGCGGGGGGGCGGCCGGCGAGGTCCACTGCGCCAAGATCGTGCAGGTGATGCAGGCGTCATTGAAGACCGGTTCCCCCTTCGTATTCATCAACGACTCGGGGGGGGCCCGGATTCAGGAGGGGATAGACAGCCTCTCCGGCTACGGCAAGATCTTCCACCAGAACGTCATGCTCTCCGGGGTGGTGCCCCAGATCTCCCTCATCTGCGGCCCTTGTGCGGGGGGAGCGGTCTACAGCCCCGCCCTCACCGACTTCATCATCCAGACCCGGGCAGCCCGGATGTTCATCACCGGTCCTTCGGTTATCAAGGCGGTAACCGGCGAAGTCGTTACCGCGGAGGAGCTGGGTGGACCGACGGCCCAGATGGACATCTCGGGAGTCGTTCATTTCATTGCCGAGGATGACCTGGACGCCGTCAACATCTGCAAGCGGCTCCTTTCGTTCCTTCCCTCCAACAATCTGGGGGATCCCCCCCAGAGGGAGGGCGCCGAGGTCATTTACCCCGACAAGCGTCTGAACTCCGTCGTTCCTCTGGATCCGAAACGTAGTTACGACGTTCGGGAGGTCGTCGGGTATGTCATGGACGGCGGCGATTTCATGGAGGTGCAGCCCTCCTTTGCTCCCAATATCGTCATCGGTTTTGCCCGGATCCAGGGGCGTCCTGTGGGGATCGTGGCCAACCAGCCCTGTGTCATGGCCGGTGTGCTGGACATCAACGCCTCGGACAAGGCCGCCCGCTTCATCCGTTTCTGCAACGCCTTCAATATGCCGCTGATCACCTTCGTGGATGTCCCCGGTTTTCTCCCCGGCGTCCAGCAGGAGCATGGCGGGATCATCCGCCATGGCGCCAAGATGCTCTTCGCCTACTCCGCCGCCACCGTTCCCAAGCTCACGGTGGTCCTGCGGAAGGCCTATGGCGGCGCCTACCTGGCCATGTGCGGCAAGGATCTGGACGCCGACCGGGTAATCTCCTGGCCCACGGCGGAGATTGCAGTCATGGGGGCGGAAGGGGCCGTGGATGTCATCTTCAGGAACGAGATCAAGGGCGCCGACGATCCAACAATCCGCCGGAAGGAGTTGATCCAGGAATACCGGGAAACATTCGCCACCCCCTACGCCGCTGCCGCCCGCTTCCAGGTGGACGACATCATCGAGCCAGCCGATACGCGCCGCTATCTGGCCATGGCGTTGGATATCCTTCATTCCAAACGGGAATTCAGGCCCCAGAAGAAACATGGCCTGATCCCACTGTAACGGTTGCCAACGGGAGGAACCATGCCTGAGTCGGAAGTAACACCGGAACTGCTGGTCATCATGTCGGCCGCCATCGCCGCTTATCTGGGAAAAAACGTCCGGATTCGCCGGGCCCGTTTTATCAGCGAACAGGGGGAGAGTGCCTGGTCGCAGCTGGGGCGAGTTTCCATTCAGTCGTCTCATACCTTCAGCACCACCACCAAATAGAAAGAGGAGTCATGCCGTGCAATTGACCCTGACCATAGACGGAAAAAAATATGTGGTAGATGTGGAGGTGGTGGAGGGCGAAGAGGTCCGGATGCCCGTCCTGTTTCCGGAACCGATCTCCACCATTCAGTCCAAGCCGGTGGTCGCGCCCACCCCAACGCCCCGTCCTCCGGCGGCGCCTGTTGCCGACGGTCTGGCCGATGACAAGGTCTGTCGCAGTCCCATCGCCGGGGTTGTGCAGCGGGTCACCGTTCAGGTGGGGCAGAAGCTCCAGGTGGACGATCTGCTGGTCGTGCTGGAGGCCATGAAGATGGAGACCAATATCACCGCCCATACCGCCGGGACCGTGAAACGGATCATGGCCTTACCGGGAGAGGCAGTCAAAAGCGGGCAGCCCCTCATCGAATATGAGTGAGCACGTTGTCGGCCAATTCATACAAAAGGAGATGTTATCATGCTGCAGACACTGATCTTTCACCAGAAAATAGTTGCGGATGCCGCCCTCGATCAGCTTCAGGCGAACCTTCCCGGAATAATCGCGGAGGTTCTCCGGGTGCCGGGGGGGAATATGGCGCTTCTTGAGGCCGAGCAGATCTCCCTGCACTTCATCGAGGCCAGCCCACGGGATGTGGCCAAGAATCTTCATGTGCTCATCTACGCCGGCCTGAACGAGCCGCGCCAGCGAGACAAGGCGATTCGAGCCGGCAAGATCAAGGAGGAGATCGTCTCCCTGATCGGGGCCGACTGCACCGTTGACGTGCGTATCTATCTGCAGCAGATCGGCGCAGCCCAGGAGTCCACCGCTCCCCAGGACGACTCGGAATAAAGCCTCAGGTTGAGGTTGAGGTTGAGATTACCTGAACCTCAACCTCAACCTGACCTTTACCTCTCTTCGCCATCTCTCTCCTTCCGTTGTTGACTTACTCCTTCTCCTCCTGTACTTTAACACGTGATAATGGTATCATGTCCCGTAGTTTAACTCGACCTTATTTTCGGCGCCGCCGCGCTGTCGCCGGCGGGGACCCTCACCCAGGAAAGCAGGTACATCATGAGCGTACGCACCCGTTCCGAGAGCTATTTCCCGTACGAGATCCAGATTGCTCAGGAGGTCTGGCAACGGCTCAAGCCGGAATTCGAGATCCTCCGCCGCCATGCCCCCAAGCTTCCCTCCATGATGGTTTATCGGACGGTGGCGGCCCATCTCAACAAGCTCCCCGAGGCCCAGGGACGCTGGGTTCCGGCGGGGGAACTGAATCTGTACGCCCTCATGTCCAAGATCTTCCGGTATCTTGCCGATTCCTACCTGGACGAGCAGTACCCCGCTCTCCTGGAGCGTTCGCTCACCGTTGCGGAGTTTCCCTATCCGTCCGACCGGTTTTCCTCCGTGGCCACGTCGTTCTGTTCCTTTTTTCCCAATGGGGGGATGATGGTCGGCGCCGAAAGCCCGGCGGAGTACCTTGCCGGTGACATCGCCGGTAACAGCCGGAAAAAAGGGGTGGTGAAGGAGCTCCTTCTCCTGACCCTGGCCGCGGAGAACCGGGCCATCGATAATTTTCGTACCCTGGTGGATGATACCCTGCTGGCTGCAGCCGCTCCCTATTGTCCCCTGGTGACCTCCCTGGATCAGCAGCTGGCAGCGGCGCCTCCCTTCGCGTCGCTGGCCCTGCCGCTCATGGAGCTCCTGCGGGCGCCGTTGCGGGCCTGTCCTGACTCTCTGGCGGGGCAGATGGAGTTCATCAAGAGCAACTGGTCCACCCTCCTCCCCACGGATCTCCTCTCGGAGATTCTCACCGCCTTCGATATCGTCAGCGAGGAGCAACGGGAGTACTGGGGACCCACGGGGCCGCCGCCGGTTCTGGAGTTCGGTCCCGGTGCGGGCGGAATGGGGGGAATGTCCGGTTTTGCCGCCGCCGACGATGTCTACCCCGAACCGGAGGCTTTTTCCCAGGATGCCGACTGGATGTCCAACGTGGTCCTCCTGGCCAAGATGGTCTATGTCTGGCTGGATCAGATGACAAAGAGCTATGGCCGCCCCATCAACCGGCTGGACGAGATTCCTGATGGAGAGCTTGACCGGCTCCAGCGCTGGGGATTCACCGGCCTCTGGCTCATCGGTATCTGGGAGCGGTCGCCCGCCTCCCAGAAGATCAAGCATATCTGCGGCAATCATGACGCCGTGGCCTCGGCCTACTCCCTCTATGACTATGTGGTGGCCGATGACCTGGGGGGGCAACGGGCCCTGGAGGTATTCCGGGACAAATGCCGCCGCCGGGGAATTCGTCTCTCCGCGGACATGGTTCCCAACCACACGGGGATCTACTCCAAATGGGTTCAGGAGCATCCCGACTGGTTCGTCCAGCTGGACTATCCACCCTATCCCAACTACACTTTCGACGGGCCGGACCTTTCCTCTTCCTCCCACATCAGCATCAATATCGAGGACGGCTACTGGCGACGGACCGACGCGGGGGTGGTCTTCAAGCATTACGATCACGGCACCGGCCGGACCCGCTATATCTATCATGGTAACGATGGCACCAGCACCCCCTGGAACGATACTGCCCAGCTCAACTACCTGATTCCCGAGGTGCGGGAGGCGGTCATCCGGACCATCATCCACGTGGCCCGTAATTTCCCCATCATCCGCTTCGATGCGGCCATGACCCTGGCCAAAAAGCATTTTCAGCGACTCTGGTTTCCCCAGCCGGGGGGTGGGGGCGGGGTTCCGTCCCGATCCGAGCACGCCATGAGCCGCGAGGAGTTCGATCGGGTCTTTCCGGTGGAGTTCTGGCGTGAGGTGGTGGACCGGGTGGCGGCGGAGGCGCCGGATACCCTGCTGCTGGCCGAGGCCTTCTGGCTCATGGAGGGGTACTTCGTCCGGACTCTGGGGATGCACCGGGTCTACAACTCCGCTTTCATGAACATGCTCAAGATGGAGGAGAACGCCAAGTACCGTCAGACGGTAAAGAATGTCCTAGAGTTCAACCCGGAGGTTCTCAAGCGGTTTGTTAACTTCATGAACAACCCGGACGAGCGGACCGCCGTGGAGCAGTTCGGCAAGGAAGGGAAGTATATCGGCGCGGCAGTGCTTCTGGTCACCATGCCGGGACTCCCCATGATCGGTCATGGCCAGGTGGAAGGGTTCCACGAGAAGTACGGCATGGAGTACCGCCGGGCCTACAAGGATGAGACCCCGGATGAGCATCTCATTAAGGCTCATGAAGAAAAAATCTTTCCGCTCATGAAGCGACGGTGGCTTTTCAGCGGGGCCGAGAACTTCGTCTTTTACGATTTCTGGAATGGCGATAACGTTGATGAGAACGTTTTTGCCTACTCCAATCGCGCTGGGAATGAGCGGGGTATCGTTCTCTACAACAACCGCTACGGCGACACTGCCGGGTGGATCAACGTCTCCACCGCCATCGGGGTCAAAAACGATGCCGGCGATACAGTTCTCATACATAAGAACCTGAGCGGGGCGCTCTCCTTCAACGGAGACGGCCGTCACTACTACCTCTTCCGTGACGTCGCCACCGGTCTGGAGTACCTCCGCCACGGGTCGGAACTGGTGGAGAAGGGGCTCTTCGTGGAGCTGACCGGCTACGAATACCACGCCTTCCTGGATTTCCGGGAGATCTGGGATGACGAATACGGCAACTGGGGAAAACTCTGCTACCGACTGGGTAATCGTCCGGTGGCCAGTATGGCGAACGAGTTCAAACTGGTTCAGTATGAAAATGTTATCGGTCCCTTCCGTGACCTCTGCGCCGCCGGGTTGCCGCTACTGGACGATCTCCTCTGTGGGGTTGCTGATGATGCAGGAGAGCAGGAGGCGAGGGCGGTGATCGCGGAACAGGCTCTTCGCTTCTATCAGGCGGTGTCCCGGAACTCCGGTGGAACATTCCACTGTAGTGAAGGGGTGCAAAAACTTCTGGATGATCTGGATGAGATCAAGGAGGTGCTCTTCGTCACGCCCGGTTCTCATGGTGAGGTTCTTTGCTTTGCCCGCCAGCCGTTGGAGTCACCAGCGGGGCGTGTCTCCCTCTTCATCTACCGTACCTTCCGGAGAATGGTGGCATCTCAGGGTAGCGGAGAAAGTGTTGACGAGCTGTTCCATCGGTTCGGGCTGAGTCAGGTTGTCGCCGGGCTGCTGAGCGCCGTGGAGTCGACTCCCGGCGAATCTCTTCCCCGGGGGGCTGGGCTCGAAGGGCTCCTCATGGAGATCCTCCTGCGTCATGCCGACTACTTCACCGGATGGGACGACGCACTTGCCGGCGAACGGACCGGAGAACTTCTGGATGATCAGTCAGTCCAGGCGTTCCTGCTGGTTCACAGTAGCCGTGGCGAGAAATGGTTCAACAAGGAGCGACTGGAGACCCTGCTCCAATGGCTCTTCCTGGCGGAGATGAGTGGCGATCTGGCCGGGCGGGATGATCCTGAGCATCTGCAGGTCCGGATGGCGCTCCTCCGGAAGGTGGTGGCAATGCTCAATGCTGTAGCGGAGAAGGCCAGTTATCGTCCTGAGAAGTTTCTGGCGTTACTGGAAACAATCGCAGCATAGTTCTCCACGCAACGCGTAACGGTAACGAAGCAAGGAACGCAGAGGAAATCGGCACCATACCGATTCCTTTGCGTTCTTTTGCGTTTGAAGCGATCGTATGGTATTGTTCCACGTGGCTAACTGTCGTGACGACTTAAAATTCCGATTTTCTTAGAGGTACTTCGTGTCCTTCGTGGATAAATGTTTTTTGGTTCAAAGGTGTTAATGCCGTGAAACTCGCTCTTACGCCATCCGGTCATCTGGTGATGATCGACTGTTCCGAGGACTCTCCCGGGCTCCTCCCCTCCGGCGGTGAATCAATCACCCGGGCCTTCCGTGAGTCGGCTGCTGCCGGGATCATAGCTCTGGCCGGCGGCAGTAGTGCTCCTGATTGGCCACCTTCCTGGCTGTTCTGGCGCGACTTCGGCGCCCGCTATCTGCTCCGGCTCTGTTACCTACCGCCGTCCCCTGGCGGGTTGGAGCCGTTGCCACCGCCGGATCAGGCGACCCTGGCCACGCTGACCCTGAGCATCCCCCCCATGGCGGGAGCGGAATACTGCTCTCCCGATCTGTTCGCCGCGCTCTGGATGGATCTTCACCTACGGTCAGCGGCTGCCGTCGCCCGCCACCCGGAGGGATTGGCCGGTTTTCTGCAACAGTACGCTCCTCTCTGGCGCCAGGTGGGGCGGGTCTGCTTTCATCTGGCTGAAAACAGGAAGGAGCCTGAATTTCCTTTTGCCTTCATGGCGACCTACGTCCCCCGCCTGGGAAAAAACGCCCGGGCCCAGCATCTCCCTCTCAGCCAGGCGTTGCGGGAGTACGCCGGGGCTGACAACCGCCAGGCGTTGCTCCGCCTGCTGGAGCCGGTGAACGAGGCAGGGAACCGCTGCCCCTGGGTGAAAGAGCTTCTGGAGAGCGGTGATATCTATCACCCCCTGGCCTGGAGTCCCGAGGAGGCCTATCCGTTTCTGAAAGATCTCTCCCTCCTCGAGGGTAGCGGGCTCGTTGTTCGTCTTCCCGACTGGTGGAAGAAACGGCCGCGCCCCCGGGTGCAGGTTGCCATCGGCGCCAACGTGGGGGAAAAACTCTCGGCGCAGGCCCTGCTGGATTTTCGGGTGGGGCTGACCCTGAACGGTGAGGAGTTGACACCGGAAGAGATCGCGCTCCTTTCCGCAGCCGGGGAAGGGTTACTGCTGCTCCGGGGGGAGTGGGTGGAGGTGGACGGCGAAAAGCTTCGTCAGGCCCTGGAGCAGTGGCGACGGGTGGAGGCCGAGGCTGGGGATGATGGCCTGACCTTTGTGGAGGGGATGCGTCTCCTGGCCGGGGCGCATCGGGACCTCTCCGGTGGAGATCCGCAACTGGACGAAACCGGCTGGGCCTTCGTGGAGGCGGGAGGTCGATTGCGGGAGCTGTTGGCCGGGCTCCGGGAACCGGCCCGACTGGCGTCAGTTTCGTTCGGCGACCGGTTGCACGCTACACTGCGTCCTTATCAGCAAACCGGCCTCAACTGGCTCTGGTTCCTGTCGGAGCTGGGTCTGGGGAGTTGTCTGGCCGACGACATGGGGCTGGGAAAGACGATCCAGATCATCTCCCTTCTGCTGGCCCAGCAGGGGCGTTCCGGGAGAAACAGACCAAGTCTTCTGGTGTTGCCGGCTTCGCTCCTGGGGAACTGGAAGGGGGAGCTGGAACGGTTCGCGCCGTCCCTCTCGTTTATTACTCTCCATCCCTCGGAACTGGAGCGGGGAGAGCTGGAGCGGATTGCCGCCGATCCGGAACGCGCCCTGGCTTCCGTGGACCTGCTTCTCACCACCTACGGTATGGTCCAGCGACAGGAGTGGCTCAAAAAGCTGACATGGAACCTCATCGTGCTGGATGAGGCCCAGGCCATAAAAAACCCCGGCACCTTGCAGGCCAAGGGGGTGAAGTCACTTTCAGGACGGGCGCGCATCGCCCTCACCGGGACTCCGGTGGAAAACCGGTTGTCGGATCTCTGGTCCCTCTTCGACTTCATCTCCCCCGGCCTGTTGGGAACCCACCCCCGGTTCAAAAAATTCGTGGCGAATCTGGAGAGTAGCGCCCCCCCTTCCTATGCCCCGTTGCGCTCCCTGGTGCAGCCTTATATTCTCCGTCGCCTCAAGAGCGACCGGAGCGTCATCAGCGATCTTCCCGACAAGGTGGAGACGGTGGCCTGGTGCGGTCTCAGCAAGGTTCAGGCAAGGCTCTACGCCCAGGCGGTGCGGGAGCTGGCGACAATGCTTCAGGAGCAGCGGGAGGGGATGAAGCGGCGGGGAGCCATCCTTGCCTCGCTGTTGCGGTTCAAGCAGATCTGCAACCATCCCGGTCAGTTCCTGGGGAACGGCGATTACGCCGAAGAACAGAGCGGCAAGTTTCTCCGTCTCCGGGAGCTGGTGGAGGAGATCGCCTCCCGTCAGGAAAAGGCACTGATCTTCACCCAGTTTCGGGAGACGACAGCGCCCCTTGCCTCCTTTTTAGCCGGTGTCTTCGGTCGGCCAGGGCTGTTGCTTCATGGCGGCACTCCGGTGGCCCAGCGAAAGGAGCTGGTGGAGCGGTTCCAGCGGGAGGATGGCCCCCCCTTCTTTGTTCTCTCCCTCAAGGCGGGGGGCTCCGGTCTCAACCTTACCGCAGCAAGCCATGTCATCCATTTTGATCGGTGGTGGAATCCGGCGGTGGAGAACCAGGCCACCGACCGGGCTTTTCGCATCGGCCAGAGAAAGAACGTTATGGTGCATAAGTTTGTCTGCAAGGGGACGGTGGAGGAGAAGATCGACGGTCTCATCGCCGCCAAATCAGGTCTGGCCGACGAGCTGCTGGAAGGTGCGGAGATTCTCCTCACCGAGATGGATGACGAGGCTCTCCTGAAGATGGTGACGCTGGACCTGGAGCGGGCGGTGTTGTAGCATGGGCAATGGACAGTGGACAATGGATAACGTAATTCAGGGGAGCTAGGGATGAGTTATGACGGCTGGGCCCCCTATGTTCCTGTGGCGGAGCGGCGGGCCAAGGCGCAGAAGCAGATGGAAAAGATGAGAAAGAAGGGGTTCAAGGTGCTGCCGGTGCAGCTGACCGGCCGGATCATCGCCGCCTCCTTCTGGGGGAAGGGGTGGTGCGATCATATGGAATCCTTCAGCGATTACGCCAATCGCCTTCCCCGTGGCCGGACCTATGCGCGAAACGGTTCGGTCTGTCATCTGGATATTTTGCCCGGAAAGATCGACGCCATCGTCAGTGGATCGAAGCTGTACAACGTCATCATCACGGTAGCTCCGCTTCCCGACAAAAAATGGCAAGAGATCAAACGCTCCTGTTCCGGCCGGATAAGCTCGCTGGTGGACCTGCTGCGGGGGAAGCTGGAGAGTGGCGTCATGGAGGTGGTGGCCCACCGGAAGGAAGGGCTCTTACCGCTCCCCGGGGAGATGAGGTTCAGATGCGACTGCCCCGACTGGGCCGAGATGTGCAAGCATGTGGCGGCGGTCCTCTACGGCGTGGGAGCACGGTTGGACCACGCCCCGGAGATGCTCTTCACCCTCCGGGGGGTCAATCATGAAGTGCTGGTGGATGTCTCCGCCGCGGTTGCCGATGCCGGAAAAACGGGAACATCCCGCCGAAGAATAGCACCCGGCTCTCTTGCCGACGTCTTCGGCATCGATTTGGCGGATAGCGGGGAGACGGTTTCTGAGCCACCGACCGGAATCGCTCCCTTCCCCGATCCTCTCACCGGGAACGACATCGCCGCCTGGCGCTCGATCCTGGGTGAGACCCAGGCGATCTTTGCCGTTCGGATAGGGTTGACCGCCGCCAGCATTTCCCAGTGGGAGAAGAAGGGGAAGGGGATCATCGGGATGCGGGATCATACTCTGACGCTCCTTCGTTCAGCTTGGGAGAAAAGTCGGTCATGAACGACCGGATACTTAGGTGTCCCCATTATGCTCACCGGTTCCCGGATACTCCCGCTTTTATTATGGTGCCGGCTACTACCATCACCACGGGGGTACGGCATCCGGTGATCTGGGGGAGGAAAGCAGCGGCGGTGGGCAGGGTGAATAATAATGGAGAAGGAGAGGGACGTTTCGGGTGAGGTTTCCGGAAAGATGCCGTGTGATTACGGGCAACGAGATTTTACTACAAGAATTTTTATCACAAAGGGAGGAAGAGCTGTGGTCAGAGGATTCAGATATAACGGAGTGTTGGCGTACCGTGGGAGCTGGTGTCGTACTTCTCTCAATAAACTGCCGGCGTTGCTGCTGGCGCTCACCCTGCTGGTGGCGCTGCCGGGAGCTCCCTTTGCCGGAACGGTCTACCAGGGAACGACCCCCTATGGCTCTTTCCAGTCCGCCTATGCCGTCGCTTCATCCGGTGGGGTTCTCAAATCCCTCCCCACGACGTATCTTGAGGGTTGTCTTCTCAACCGCGCTGTGAACGTGACTCTGCAAGGTGGCTTTGACCCGGTATCCGGCGCCGTCACCGGCATCACCACGATGAATGGACCGCTGACGATCCGAAGCGGAAGCGCCATTGTGGGAAATATGGTCATATCGGGGATCAATGCCACCGTTTTTGTTCCGAACGTGACCGGGACCCCTCTGTCCACGGTACACACAGCTCTCGCGGCTGGCGGCGTAACCCTGGGCACCGTCTCGAGTACATCCAGCGCCGTTGTTCCTTCGGGTTACATCATCAGTCAGAACCCCGTTGCCGGAGCCTATGTCCTTTCCGGCAGAGGCGTAGACCTTGTTGTCTCCACGGGGGCCAACCTTGTCCCGAGTTTCGTCGGGCAGACGCAGGCTGCCGCGACGAGCGCCATCGCTGCTGCGGGCCTGACTGTGGGGAGTATCACGCTGCAGAGCAGCGCCACAGTTCCTGCCGGTGCGGTCATCAGCCAGAATCCATCAACCGGGACTCCGTTAACCGCGGGAACGGCCGTCCTGCTCACCGTATCCCTGGGAGTTGCCGGCAGCGGCGGGACGCCGCCGGTGATTACGCCGCTGGCAGCGGCTGAAACGACTCCCGGAGCCCTGGTCGGAACCTCTTATGTCGTCTTTGCCTGGAACGATCTGGGAATGCACTGCCTCAATCCCAGCTACGATACTGCGGTTATCCTTCCTCCCTACAATACCGTTCGGGCTCAGGTCGTCCTGCGAGGCAACAAGCCCACGGTGGTTACCTCCGGGCTGACACTCTCCTATCGGCTCATCAACAATACCACCTCCCAGAAGGGGACCTTTGCCCAATTCTGGACCTATGCCCTGCAACTCTTCGGTGCGGCGCCGGTTGTCGATCATGGCCTTAATTTGGATGACCCGACGGTCTCCAATGGTTTGACCGGCGCCATGCTTGCCAAGAACGATGTTCTCACCGGCGCCCCCTATTTCATTGCCAGCGGCATCCCGGCAACCCCCGTTAATGACGGCGCCTCTTCTCCCTGGAACCCGTTTCAGGTCATCGAGGTGACGGTGAAAGACAGTGTAAGCGGTGTCACGTTGGCCCAGACTCGCGCCACCGTCCCCACCTCGGATGAGATAAACTGCGGCAAATGCCACGGCAACTCCTCGGACCCGACAGCGGTCTTTAATAATGTCCTTGCCACCCATGACGCGAAAATCGGCACCAATCTCATTGGTTCCAAGCCGGTGCGCTGCTCTTCCTGTCATGCCAGCCCGGTCCTTGGTGCTCCGCTCAAGCCGGGAATCAAATACCTGTCCGAGGCCATTCATGGCTTCCACTCCACCCTGGCGACCCCTCCCAACTGCTACGATTGTCATCCCGGAGCCGTCACCCAGTGCAATCGGAGTACGAAACATACCGCCCCCGACGGGAACTGCACTACCTGTCATGGCACTCTCGCTACGGTTGCCTCCAGCATTACTTCCGGTGCTCGGATCCCCTGGGCCAGTGAGCCCAAATGCGTGACCTGTCATAACACCAATAATGCCGGGGGTTCCGGCGTGGCGCAGGTTGATACGGGAACAGTTCTTTACCGCAACAGCGTCGGGCATAGCGGGCTGTTCTGCACCGCCTGTCACGGTAGCCCCCACTCCATGACCCCCAGCAACCAGGCGTCGGACAATTATCAGACCATCCAATACCATCAGGCTGTAACCGGTTCCCCGCGCCCTGCCATGACCATGGGGGACTGCCGGGTCTGTCACGGGACCTCACGCGGAGGCGGTTCCGCCGCACAGTTCGCCGGCGAGCATGCGTTTACCTCATCCGCCTGCACTGTCTGTCATACCGGCTTCACTAATGCTGCCAATACCGCCAACTGGCCGCATCAGTTCCAGTGGAAATCACGTTGATCCGTCGTACCCTCCCTTACCCCTGACGGGGGAGGGGAGGGTCCCTGCACCATGTATGTGGTGAGTAGTTAAAGAAAAGGAGGAGTTCCCATGCGCTATATCAACCCCGATCGGGTCGTTGCCGTCAAAATGGTCACCCCGGAGGATAACCCATTGGTTACCGACAACAGCCGGCTCATGGATGTCTGGTTCGACGCCGGCGCCGTGGTGCGGCATGAGATGTTCAAGAAGGTGCGCAAAGATGAACAGGAAGCGCTCATAGTCGAGTTGCTGCAACGGGGCTTCGTCCAATCGGGAAGGCTCTACCTGGACCCGAAGGGGGTGCTCTTTGCCGAGATGGAGCATGAGCTGGTGGGGGGGATTATCACCATCGGCTATCAGGAAAACGGCAAGCCGGTGGAGCTGAAGGTAAGCGGGAAAGCTTTGGGGGAGATGGTGGAGCTGCTGAGTGCTGGAATCCAACAGCCTCTGCCGGTTCAGTAACCGCAATGGTTGCCGGAATTAAAAAGGGTGAGGCGAGATCTGTCATCTCGCCTCACCCTTTTCTGTTTAGAGTAGGGAAAAAGTTAGAACATCATCCCGCCTACATAGACTCCCGCCGCCACGAAAACATCTTTGCCGGGGACCCGGTAGACATAGGTTACTTTTTGAGCCGGCGAATTTTTGCCCGGTTTCGGCCACATATATTCGACCCACCCATGGCCGCTGTTTCTTGCCGTATTGACAAAATTGACGAAAATCGCCTTGTCCGTCGGGTCGGTTATGAGAAGACAATGGGGAAGTTGGGTGAGTTCCGGCGACCTGGGATGCGCCAGCATCTTGCCGTCCAGATTCATCAGAAAGACGTAACTGTCTTTCCAGACAAAGGGCCCCTTGGAATTTCCGATCTGTTTTATCGCTTCGGCCAACCCCTTGGAATTGATCAGCGCGGCGGCTTCGTAACATTTGGTGACGCACTCATCCTTGGTGGCCGACTGATCCGCCCAGGCTGCGAACGAAAAGAGCATGGTTACTATCAAGGCTGTCCCAAAAAACACTTTTTTCATGGCTGGCTCCTTTGCTATTGTCAGATTGAGTTTTAGTTGCAACGCACTTTTCTCAGATCCAGGATTTTCCCACCGGCAGAACATCCCTGCCAAATACCTGCAAAAAGATCGTATGAGCCATCATGTACCAGGCCGCAAGGGCGCAGAGCATGAGTTCGTAACCGGCAACCTTCGTCATGTCCGGGTATCCGAAGTGGGCCAGGTCAAGCAGGATGAAGCCGATGAGCAGCAGCGTAAAGGTGACCGCCATTGCTCCGTGAATTTTCATGGCGGGAATCCACATGACGAAGGTGTAGAGCGTCCAGCCGACGAGAAACCACCCGATGTCCTTGGTGTCCGACTGATAAATGTGGAATTGATTGAGCATGAAGATTATCCCGAGGGCGATCCAGAATGCTCCATAGGAAACAAAGGCGCTGTAACCGAAATTGTTACCGCATTTGAATTCCTGGAAACCGGCGATCATCTGCGCCAGTCCTCCGAAGACAAATGCCAGGGCGACTATCGGTCCAACACCGCACCAACCGACATTATGAAACTGCAAGAGCATCGTCGTTAGACCGAAGCCTGCTAAGCCAACAACTCCGGGGTTTCCTGTCGGGATCTGACTGTGTGACATTCTTTCACTCCTTGTTTTTGTGTGATTCATTCGTGTAGAGGGGCGTGCGTTCGGTTATGCCGGTGGATGTTCAAAACTCCTTTCCTGATGTGCAAAACAATCATCATTTTAATCAGGTACACCTTGCCGCAGCCTGATCAAGTTGGTTGTGTCCGTGGTCGCACCATATGGGCGCACAACGGCTTTATATACCCCATTTTTATCGTTTTAACAATAATCTAACATCTATCGTGTCGAGATATGTGATTATAATAAACTAACATTACCGAACCATTTTTATGTGGTAAAAATAGTAAGTGGTTTGTGTCAAAAAAGAGAAGAGCACCTTGTCAGCCCGGAAATACCAAAGGGGATAATGATATGCGCCACGACCGTCACGGTGGAGAATCCGAATCAGTGACAAATCATGACAGTTCTCGTCGCGGGGTGGACGAACATCATAAAAGAGAGGTGGGAATTACGAGAATTGCCGCCATGGCGGCTTTCCTGTCTCTGGTCATCGCCACCATGCTAACGCACAAGGAGAAGATCGTAAGCATTGATGACGTGATTGAAAGTTACAGCAACATATCCTCCGGCCTGATCTCAATGTACGTCATGGGGATTGGTATCTTTGTCTACGCGGCGGTTGTCATGCTCTGCAGGATCGGCATCTGGATTGAGTATGGGTTCTTGAAGGCCGAGGCCTACACCATAAGGGATGTCGTACGTGTTAAATATAAAAATTTTATCGTGTCGTTTTTACTGGTACTGTCGATGCTGTACGTTTCGTCGGCTTTTTTGAAGATGGTCAACGGGTCCCGAATATTCGGCATACTGCAACAGATGCTCCAACTATTTTGAGTACGGCGCTATCCCGTCATCGGAGTTCATATTTTGCATGTTTTAGTCGTGGAAGACGAGCCCAAGTTACTGGAAAACCTTATTATCGGCCTGGGACATTACGGCTTTGAGGTGACCGGCGCATCCGACGGCGTCGGACTTGATGCCGCTCTGGTGGAAAAAAAGATCGATGTCATCGTGCTGGATCTGGGACTTCCCGGCGAAGACGGTGTAGAAATCGCCCAGCGGATTCGTGCACAATCGACTATCGGACTGATAATCGTAACGTCACGAGGCTTGATCGAGGATCGCATTATCGGTTACGAAGCCGGGGCGGATCTCTATTTTGTCAAACCGATAGATATCGGTGAACTTGCGGCGGCCATAAGGAGTGTGGAAAGACGCTTGGCCCAATCGCCCGGTTCTCCATGGCAACTGGAAATAGAATCTTCCTCTTTGATTACCCCGGGGAAAATCAGGGTTCGGCTCAATTCCCAGGAAATTTCCGTTTTGAAGCTACTCCTGTCAAAAATCGGTGAAGACATCGGGCGGACGGAATTGCTTGCAGTGTTGGGTTTGCCGGATGATATAAGCTTCTACTCACGTCTGGAAGTATTGATCTCAAGATTGCGAACGAAGGTGGTCAAATCCGACCCTGCATTCCCCTTACCCATACAGACAAGGTACAGTCGCGGCTATGCCTTTGTCACGGAAAGCGGCGCGTGAAAAAATACGGCAGAGTTCTCTTCTTCCTGATGCTCGCGGCGATACTTGCATCTGTTTACCTTTTCCCCTCCACAACTGTCGCTTCTCCACTGGTACTGTCCGCTTTCCCGGAGAGGGTTCCGCTTGCGGGGTCTTTGGAGGTGTTTAAAGATAAAACAGGTAAACTAAGCATCACTGATGTAACGTCCCCCGCATACGCGCAGCGCTTCAGGGCGATACCGGGAGTCCTGTCTTCGG
>CAIUUR010000396.1 GCA_903902345.1 uncultured Geobacteraceae bacterium
ATTCTTGATGCGCTCTACCAGGGAGAGTCGAACCTTGTTCTCGAATCCTGAGTAGGTATGGACTCCGTACCACTTCTTTTCCATAACAGTCCTTTAGCGCAGAATGACTCGGATCAGCTTGGCCAATATGAGGTCACAGGCGCCGAGATAGAGTGAGATAAGGACAATGATGGCGATGACAACCCACGCCGTGGCGACAGTTTCCTTCCGGGTCGGCCAGGTAACTTTCCCCATCTCGGTCTTGACATCTTCCAGAAACAGCTTAGTTTTATCTATCACTCTAAACCCCGTAGTATCCATGGGAATATGGCAGGCCAGGAGGGATTCGAACCCCCAACACCCGGTTTTGGAGACCGGTGCTCTAGCCGTTAGAGCTACTGGCCTGCATGGAGACAAACGCGACGTACAGGTCGCGGGTCACAAGACGGGGACTATTTGGTTTCCTTGTGGGGCGTATGCGACCGGCAGAAGCGGCAGTATTTCTTGAATTCAAGTTTCTGCGGAGTGCTCTTCTTATTTTTCGTAGTCGTATAATTACGCTGCTTACAGGTTGTGCAAGAGAGCGTGATGATGTCGCGCATGGCAAATCCTTATAATTCTGGTTCAAGGTTCAAGGTTAAAACCCTGAACCTTGAACCTTGAACTGGTTCGTTTTATTCGATAATGGCGCTGACGACACCTGCGCCCACGGTACGGCCACCTTCACGGATGGCGAAGCGAAGCCCTTCATCCATGGCGATGGGAGTGATGAGTTTGACTATCATGGCGACATTATCGCCAGGCATGACCATCTCAATCCCTTCAGGCAATTCGGCAACACCCGTTACGTCGGTTGTCCTGAAGTAGAACTGCGGACGGTAGCCATTGAAGAACGGAGTATGACGCCCCCCCTCTTCCTTGGTCAAAACGTAGGCTTCGGCGTTGAATTTCGTGTGGGGGGTGATGCTCCCCGGCTTCGCCAGAACCTGTCCACGCTCCACATCCTCACGCTTAACACCCCGGAGAAGTGCGCCGATGTTATCGCCGGCACGCCCTTCATCAAGGAGTTTACGGAACATTTCCACACCGGTAACGGTCGTCTTGGCAGTCTTTTTGATACCGACGATCTCGACCTCTTCGCCCACCTTCACGATGCCACGCTCCACTCGCCCCGTTGCCACGGTACCACGTCCGGAGATGGAGAAGACATCTTCCACCGGCATAAGGAAAGGCTTGTCGATGGCGCGCACCGGCTCGGGGATATAGCTGTCAACGGCATCCATGAGAGCTTCAATGGCCGGCTGGGCCAGAGGGCCGGCATCGCCATTCAGTGCCTGCAGGGCGGAACCCTTGATGATGGGGATATCGTCACCGGGGAAGTCATAGGAGGAGAGAAGTTCACGGATCTCAAGCTCCACCAGTTCCAGCAACTCTTCATCGTCCACCATGTCGGCTTTGTTAAGAAAGACGACCATGTAAGGAACGCCGACCTGACGGGCCAGGAGGATATGCTCACGGGTCTGGGGCATGGGACCATC
>CAIUUR010000397.1 GCA_903902345.1 uncultured Geobacteraceae bacterium
GAGGGCTCAGGCGGCATCCTTGGTCATCGGAAAACTGCACCAGGGAGAGGCGGCATACTTCTCCGCCATCACCGACATGGCCCAATTCCAGAATTTTGAAGTGAATCGCCACGGCGTGCATGCCGCCAACATGGTGGAAATCACCAGAAAAATCATTCCGGCCCTGCTGCTGGCGGCCGTCATTCTGCTGCTCTTCATCACCAGGATCATCGCCAACGGCATCACGCGGCCGGTAAAAGCATGCCTGGCTGCCGCCAACCAGATTGCCGCCGGAGATTTTTCCGTATCCCTGGAGAATGTGACGCACGACGAAACCGGTCTCCTGCAGGAAGCCATGGCCCGAATGGTTGAGGCGATCAAGCGACTGGTGGATGACACCGAAATGCTCACCAGGGCGGCGGCCGCAGGTGAGCTCACCACCAGAGCCGATCCTGCCCGACACCAGGGAGAGTTCCGATTGGTCGTGGTAGGGATCAACGAAACCCTGGACGCGGTCATCGGCCCGTTGAATGTGGCCGCCGAGTATGTGGAGCGGATTGCAGCAGGGAACATCCCCCCCCCCATCACCGACCCCTACCAGGGCGACTTTCTGGAAATCAAGAATAACCTCAACAGTTGCATCGCGATCATGAACAACCTCCTCACCGAGACCCTCAGGGTTATTCAGGCGGCGGCCGCCGACAATCTGGACGAACGGGCCAACCCCCATCTCTTCAGCGGCGACTGGAACAAACTGGTAACGGGGGTGAACACGATCATCGAGACCATCGTCAATCCGTTGAAACAGGCTACAAACCAACTGCAACTTGAAATCGACCAGCGGTGCATCGCCCAGCAGCTTCTGGAGGAGTTAAATGAAAATCTGGAAGCCCGAGTGTCTGCCGAGGTTTCCAGGACCCAGGAAAAAGACCGGGCGCTCATGCAAAACGAAAAAATGGCTACCCTGGGACTACTTGCCGCCGGGGTCGCCCACGAAATCAACAACCCCATGGGGTACCTCTCCAGTAACCTCCGGGTACTCAACGACTATTTTTTCAAGATAACCAGGTATGACCAGATCCATCAAAAGAGTTCCCCCTCCCTACCGACAGTTCAGGAAGCGGTACAACAGCAGCGGAAGGAATTGGACCTTGACTTCATACTGCAAGACGGGATAGAGCTTATCAAGGAGTCGCTGGAAGGAGTGGACCAGGTCAAGAAGATTGTCCAGGAACTGAAAGGTTTTTCCCGGACGGATGCCGAGGAACGACAGCCCGTGGAACTGAACTGTTGCCTGGAACGCGCCCTGACCATCGTACGGAACGAACTCAAACATGTGGCCACCGTCCGGAGAGAGTACACTCCCCTACCGCCGATTCTCTGCCATCCCGGTCAACTGAACCAGGTGTTCCTGAATCTGCTGGTGAACGCCGGACAGGCCATCACGGCGCCGGGAGAAATCGTCGTCAAGAGCTGGCATGACGAATCCTTCGCCTACGCCTCCGTGAGTGATACGGGGTGCGGAATGCCCGAGGAGGTGCGTGGGCGTATCTTCGATCCTTTTTTCACCACCAAGGAGCAGGATCAGGGGACCGGGCTCGGGCTCAGCATCTCCCACGAAATAATAAAAAACCATCGTGGTGAAATCGTGGTGGCAAGTGATCTCGGAGTGGGCACCACCTTCACCGTCAGATTGCCGCTCCACCTATAACATTACCCCAAGAATCGGAGTCATCCATGAGCCTCCCTCCCTCCCCGCAAAACCGGGAACTCTTCGCCCGCGCCACCATCGATGCACTGAGCGCCCATATCTGTGTCCTTGATGAAACCGGACGGATCATCATGACCAATCGTGCGTGGAAACATTTCGCCGGGACCAACGACGCGATAGAGGGCAGCTTTGACGAAGCGGTCAATTATCTGGAGGTCTGCTGTAAAGCAGCCGCTGCGGGACTCGTGGAGGCCGGGGAATTCGCCCAGGGAATCCGCGACGTCATGGGCGGAGCACGCTCCGAATTCACCGTGGAGTACCCTTGCCACTCCCCCACGACCGAACGGTGGTTCCTGGGCAGAGTGAGCGTCTTCTTTCTCGATGGCCCCCCCCGTACGGTCATTGCTCATGAAAACATCACCTCGCGCAAACAGGCCGAGGCATCACTGCGGAAGCAGGCCACACTTTTGCACATGGAGGTAGCCGAGCGGCGCACTACCCAGCAGTTGCTGGAGGAACTGAACAGGGAACTGGAAGATCGAGTGACCGCCGAGGTCACCAGAACCCTGGAGAAGAGCCGGGCTCTCCTGCAGAGTGAAAAAATGGCCACCCTGGGTCAACTGGCGGCCGGCGTCGCCCATGAGATTAACAACCCCCTGGGGTATATCTCCAGTAATCTACGGATACTCATCGGCTATATCGACAGGATACGGCGGTTCGACCGGTTGTACGAACAGTGGGTCACGGAGCTGACGCCGGAAAGTCGCGAACTTGTCGCCGCCAGCAGGAAGCTGATGGACCTGGAATACATCCTGGAAGACGGTGCTGACCTGATCAGGGAGTCGCTGGACGGCGCGGAGCAGGTCAAGAATATGGTCCTGGAGTTGAAGAATTTTTCGCGCAAAGACGCCCAGGAACGTCAGCCCATGGCGCTGAACAGCTGCCTGGAGCGCGCCCTCACCGTCGTGCACAACCAGTTGAAATACGTGGCCACCATACAAAAGGAGTTCACTCCGGTGCCCGAGATACTCTGCCACCCCGGTCAACTGCAACAGGTTTTTATGAACCTGCTGGTAAATGCCGGACATGCCATCACTTCCTCTGGGGAGATCGTCGTCCGGAGCTGGCATGACGATGACTTCATCTACGCCTCGGTGAGTGACACGGGAAGCGGTATGTCGGAAGAGGTGGTGAAAAAAATCTTTGATCCCTTTTTCACCACCAAGGATGTGGACAAGGGAACCGGCTTGGGTCTCAGCATCTCCCACGAGATCATCAAAAACCATCAGGGTGATATCCTGGTGGAAAGCGCGCCCGGCGTAGGCACCACCTTCACCGTTAAACTCCCCCGAAACACGGCGTAATCAAGTAGGGAAACTGACACATTTCGACATACCGCAAGGAACAAAAGCAGTACACACATACGCCAAATGGCACACCCCCTGAAGATTTAAACAAGATATCGTTTAAACCAGACACGTCGTCGGTGTCAACCATGAATAGTCCCTACAATTACGGCTTGTTGCATATCGCTGCCGCTATCCGGCATTTGGCACGCATTTTGATAGATGGGACCTGTTATACTGTTTTGATACCAATGGAGATTATTCATGAGTTCATTTGCCTGGGATGACAGTTATTCAGTCGGAAACGAAGTACTCGATAATCAGCACAAGGAATTATTCGTTATATTTAAAAAATTAAACGACAAATGCATGGCTGATGATAGTTCTGAAACATACTGCTCGATCATCGAAGATCTGGAGACCTATTCAGTACATCATTTTTCAGAAGAAGAAAAATACATGAAAGATTCAGGATACGCCTACACTCACAGCCATACATTATTGCATAAATTTTATATGACTCGAATCCTTGAAATCAAGCTTAAAATGTACAAGAAAGAGTACAAGCTGTGCACTGAACTTATCCGGTTTCTCGGCGACTGGCTTCAGAAACATGTTATCGGGGAGGACAGGCAGATGTCCTGCACTCTACGTAAAAATCCGTAAATTCCGACAAATGCAGAGGGTGTGTGCTAAAAAGTATTGTTGGAGCGTTATGGCGGTCAGACAAGCAAAAAGGTGTCGGGATGAGCAGATCCGGACTTGAACGATTGGCACGATGGGTGACCCCCCGCCTGGTGGCCCGGGTCGGCATCGCGATGACACTGCTGCTCTTTTGCGGGGGATATTACACGGCGTGGCGGGATTATCACAAACAGTTCGTCCTGGACGCCTCGGAGCGATCGGCTGATGTGGTGGAAGCATTGCAGGACCGGCTTCTGGAACTGGACGGCCTCCGGCGCTTTATCAAGGGCGCGGGTCAGCTTGACCGGAAGAGCTTTAGGGAGTTTGTTCAGCCGGTTCTGAAGCAGCCGGGAATTCAAGCCATGGCCTGGGCGCCGGTGATCCCCGCGTCCCGACGTGCTTTTATGGAACCGGCCGCCGGAAAAAACGGGTTCAGTCTCACTCAGTTGGCAGCCGACGGCTCCCTGGTGCCGGTTACAGCGCGGCAGCGCTATGTTCCGCTGGCTTTTTTGGAACCGCTGAAGGGGAAGGAGGCGGAACTCGGTTACGACCTAGGCTCGGACCAATCCCGGGACACGGCGCTCCGAACGGCAGAGAAAACGGGAGAGGCTACGGTGACCTCCCGCATCAGGCTCATTGCCGAACAGGGGAGCTACTACGGCTTTCTCCTCTGCTCTCCTGTTTTTGATGAAGAACGGAAGCTGCGCGGCTTTGCCGTGGAAGTCTTCAGGTCGGGTGATATGCTGGAGGCGGCCATCCGCCCCACCACCAGGTTGGCGATTAACACCACGCTTCGGGACATGAGCGCCACCGGCGTCACCGGCGGAGAGGTGCTGCACCGTCACGAAGTCCTCCGGGCGGTTGCCCGACAGCTCCCCGGCCTGGACGATCTTCTCTTTCCCCAGCTCACTCATTGCCGTGACTTTCTCTTTGCCGGACGACAGTGGCGGATAACCTGCGAGGGGACCCGCGGCTATCATGCCGACACGGTTTCCCTGGCCTTCCTGCTGATCCTCCCCGTGGGACTGATTATCACCCGTCTGAGCTTCCTTTACCTCCGTCAGCAGCTACGCTCCCGGGAGGAGGTGGAGGCGCTGGTGGCGGTACGGACCGCGGAACTCTGCAGCAGCAACGGCAGACTGCTGGACGAGATCGTCGGACACCGCCAGACCGTGGAGGCGTTGCGGGAGAGCAGGAGCCGGTTCCAGACCTTTTTCGAACGAATCGGTTCGACCATCCTCCTCATAAACCCTGAAAGCGGCGACATCATCGACGCTAATACCGCTGCGGAACAGTTTTACGGCTATCCACGAAGCACCCTCCGTTCCATGAAGTATGCCGAGATCAACCGGCTCGCCTCCCGGGCAACGGACGGAGGCACACATCAGACCGCCATCCAGCTTCACCGCCTGGCTGACGGCGCGTTCCGGGCCGTGGAGGTTCACTCCTCCCTCATCGAAAGCCGCGACGGAACCGGCGCCTGCGTACTCTTCGCCATCATCCACGACATTACCTCACGCCAGGAGATGGAGGCCGAACGGGAACTGCATCAACTCCACCTGGGGATCGCCATGGACCTGGCGCGACTGGCCTACTGGGAGTTCGACCAGACCACCGTGACATTCACCTTCGACGACCGCTGCTACGCCCAGTACGCCACCTCCGCCGAACAAGAGGGGGGAGGATGCTTGCCACTGGCTGAATATATTCAGAGATTCGTGCACCCCGAAGACGCTCCCTTGGTGGCTTCAGCCTTTACCCAGCCCCCCTCCGGCAACCGCATTTCACCACAGAACCTGGAATACCGTGTCCTGCGCCGAGACGGTGCTCTTCGGTATCTGGCGCTCTTCTACCATGCGGGAGACAATGAATCCCGCCACCATGGCGCCACCCAGGATATCACCGAATTGAAACAGATTCGCCGCCGCCTGGAAGAGGATCAACGTTTTTTGCGATCACTCCTGGACACCATTCCGGATCTGATCTCCTACAAAGACCCCGCAGGGAGATATCTGGGGTGCAATGAGGCCTTTGCCGTGCGGTTCATCGGCCGGAGCAAAGAGGAGATCATCGGGAGAGACGACAGGACCCTTATTCCCCATGAGGAGATGGCGCTCGTTTACAGTCAGCGGGAGCGGGAAGCCCTGACGGCGGCAACCCCCGTGACCAGGGACGAAGCAGTCATCATGAGCAACGGAGAACAACTTCTCCTGGAGACGATCCGGATTCCCTTTCGTGACGAAGATGGCCGGATACTGGGAATCATCAGCGTCGGCCGGGATGTCACCGCCCGTCGGGAACTGGAGCAGGCGCTGGAACTATCCCACAATCATATGCAGACCATCCTGGACAATCTCCCCATGCAGGCCTGGCTCAAGGACCGGGAGGGGCGCTTGCTCATGGTGAACCACAAATATGCCGAAGCCGTAGGACGCACTCGGGAAGAGATCCTGGGGCGCACCGTCTTTGATCTCTGGCCCCAGGATCTGGCCGGTGACTTTCATGCCAGTGACGAGGAGATCATGGCCTCGGGGGTATGCAGACAGGTGGAGGAGCAGCACTCTCTCAAGCCCGGCGCGACCTGGTTCGAGGCATTCAAGTCTCCCATCGTTGCCGCCGACGGCACGGTAATCGGGACAACCGGCACGGCCAGGGACATTACCCAGCGCAAACAGGCTGAAGAGCTGATCATGATGCAGCAGTACAAGCTGGAAGCACTCAATGTCCACCTGGAAGAGCTGGTGGAGGAGGAGATCGAGAAGAACCGGACCAAGGACCTGCTGATCATGCGCCAGGAGAAGCTGGCCTCCATCGGCCAACTGGCGGCGGGGGTGGCCCACGAGATCAACACTCCTCTCGGATTCGTATCCAGCAATATCAGCGTATTGGGTAACTATTTCGGTCAGATGAATAAATTCATGGCAGCCCAGCGGGAATTTCTGGATAGCAGCAGCACGGAGAAACAACTCCGGGAGCTCCTCGTCGTGGAAAAGCGGCTGGATATTCCCTACATTCTGGTGGACGTCCCGGAACTCATTGCCGAATCCATCTCCGGTGTGGAACGGGTGTCGCGTATCGTACTGGACCTGAAAAGTTTCTCCCGGGTGGATGCGCCCAGCTACGAAATGGCGGATCTCTCGGCCTGCCTGGAGAGCGCGGTGGTCATCCTTACCCATGAGCTCAACGATGTGGCGGTCATCACCAAGGAATACGGGAAACTCCCCCCCATACTCTGCAACC
>CAIUUR010000398.1 GCA_903902345.1 uncultured Geobacteraceae bacterium
GGACAGGGACACCCTGGATGAGTTGCTGGAGAGTGTTGACCTTTCAACCTACGGTCTGGAGCGGATCAAGCTGAAGGAGAGCATCGGCCTTGACTCAAGCGATTCAGAACTTGACCCACAGAATCCGAATGTGCGTGGCGCTCATGGCGACGATGAGCCGAAAGACCCCCTTGACGAAATCATTAAGGCATTTAATGAACGGTGGTTCTCCGGGTGGGAAGCAACCCCGGAGGAGCAGCGGATCAAGTTCATCAATATCGCCCAGCATGTCATGAATAATCCAAACTACCTGACCCAGGTCGTCGACAACCACGATGAGCAGAACAGCCGTATCGCTCTGGAAAAAATTATCAGCCAAGCGGTCAGCCAGGAACGGAAGAAAGAGTTGGATCTCTACAAGCGATACGCGCAAAATCCTGAGTTTAAATTGGCCTTTGATGCGACTATTATGAGGATGTTGGCGAGTCAGGAGACGGCGAAGGTGACGTTGGAGACGGCGGGGATGTAGAAATGGCCTGGGTGTCAGGTATGACATTCAGACATTCTGGAGTTGTATGGGGGCGGACCGGGACTCAATGGGATAAATAACCTTATTACGGGAGAGTTGCCGATCCTGATCTGTACCGGAGCGCCGGTGAAGAGGTGGCGAGGATGACAGTGCGTCTGGAGATTCCGGATCGGGAATGGGGAGATGTCTAGAAGAGCTGGAGGAGATTCGTTCGCAGGGGCACGGCACGCCGTGCCCCTGCGGTAAACGGATTATTTCGGCACCTTCTCCCAATCGTCCAGAAATTTCTTGATCCCGGCGTCGGTGAGGGGATGCTTGGCTAGCTGCACCATGACCGAGTAGGGGATGGTGCAGATGTCCGCGCCGATGAGGGCCGAGTTGAGGACATGAATGGGGTTTCTGATGCTGGCGACGATGATCTCGGCGGTGTAGCCGTAATTGTCGAAGATAGTCCGGATCTCTTCGATGATCTGCATTCCGTCCTGGGAGATGTCATCCAGGCGCCCCACGAAGGGGGAGACATAGGCGGCGCCGGCCTTGGCCGCCAGCAACGCCTGAAGGGGGGAGAAGATGAGGGTCACGTTGACCTTGATCCCCTTGTCGCTGAAGATGCGGGTCGCCTTGAGCCCCTCGGGAGTCATGGGGCACTTGATGACGATGTTGGGGTGAATGGCCGCAAGTTCCAGACCTTCGCGCACCATCCCCTCCGCATCCAGCGAGATCACCTCGGCGGAGATCGGTCCGTCGACGATCTGCACGATCTCGGAGATGACCTCCGTGAAGTTACGCCCCGCCTTGGCGATGAGGGAGGGATTGGTGGTCACCCCGTCCACCAGCCCCAGCGCATGGGCCTCGCGGATCTCGTTCACATCTGCCGTATCGATAAAAAATTTCATACATTCTCTCCCTTTTGAAATATCCTTGGTTTGTCTGTACTCTTGTTTCTTCTGACCAGCAGATCCTTCACTTCGTTCAGGATGACAAGCAAGAGTCAGCCTGACAAGGAATGGTCAGGTTGGCGTGTGTCCTACCTGCTCCCGGTATTTTTCCAGGCAGGCCATGGAACAGAAATGAATCCGCTGGCCGTCAAGCCTCCCGATGATGGCGTCGTCCGCCGCCACATACACCCCGCAGACAGGGTCTTTAAACGTCTCTTCCTCCGCTGCTTCCTGTTTCTTATCGATCTTCGCCGCGGAACTCTTCTTCACGAGGAGATAGATAAAGTAGCCGATGAGTACAAAGATGAGCAAGCGCCCCATGGCGTCTCCTTCAGATTCGGGTTACCCGCTCCGCCAGAGGCAACGCACACAGGAGTGAACGTACGCTGCTCCCCAGCAAGGGGTGAATGAATTCCGGGGCAATCTCGTCCAGCGGCGCAAGCACGAAGCGACGGAGGTGGAGCCGCGGGTGTGGCACTGTCAGAGTCTCTTCTCCCAGAATCAGATCACCGTAGAGAAGGAGATCCAGATCCATGCTCCTCGGTCCCCAGAGAACATCCTTGACCCTCTGAAAGATCTCTACTTCGATCCGCTGCAGTTCCCGGTGAAGGTCGTGGGGGGAAAGCGCCGTTTCCAGTTGCAGGACGGCGTTAAGGAACGACTCCTGAATCACCCCGCCCACCGGTTCGGTGTCATAGAATCCGGAGATGGCGGTGACACGGCTGTGGGGTAGTTTCCCCACCTCCCCAACGGCTCGAAGCAGGTTCTGCTCCCGGTTTCCCACGTTGGAGCCAAGGGCGATATAGGCGAGGGTAGTCACGAGAATATTAGAACACAAAGGGGAGCGGTTCGTCAACTGCTGCCGCCGCTTCGCAGTACTGTCGACGGTTTCAGTGGTTGATCTCTTTCTGGCTCTTGGCCACCAGATAATAAACGATGCCGAGAATCAGGAGCGTTCCCGCCAGGAAAATCTGGGTGTTCAACTCGTCGTGGCGGAGGGTGGAGATCAGTATCTCTCGGATCAGGGCGACGATGATGACGCCGATGAAAACAAGAATGTTGAACTTCCCCCCCTTAAGGGTCTTTATTTCGTTGTCCATCAGTTCGATCATCATCCAGATTATCAGCAGAGTCCCCAGCGCTCCGAGTATCCCTTTTTCGGCATCTCCCAGAAAAACATGACCGATATCCCAGATGAAGAGCCCCACGACCCCCAGGGAGACACCGGCCAGGGCCATAACCAGGATCAGGTTGAGCCCGTAAGTAAAGCGTTCCGCCGCATGGATCAGCTTGGACTCCAGTTTGTGTGACAGGAAAACTTTTTGCAGCTCTTCCTCCTGATAGGAGGCGCTGATGATGTCC
>CAIUUR010000399.1 GCA_903902345.1 uncultured Geobacteraceae bacterium
CCCACCCGCGGCGGTTCCCAGAGCCATCGCCAGGGCACAGGCAAGCTTGACCCATGTGGGAACCTCAAAGGTTGGAATCACCCCGTAACTCAGCAACGCCATGGTGATGACTCCCATTGATTTCTGGGCATCTGCGGTGCCGTGGGAGAAAGCCATGAAACCGGCGGAGAAGATCTGACAACGGCGAAATCCCTTGTTCACACCGAAGGGAGAGCGGTTGCGGAGGGCCCAGAGGAAGATAACCATGAAGGTAAAGCCCATGCACGCCCCGAGGACCGGAGAGAGAATGAGGGCCATGATGATCTTTTTCAACCCGGCGCCGTGAAATTCTGACATGCCGGCATGGGCAATGACCGCGCCGATGAGTCCGCCGATGATGGCATGGGATGAAGAGGAGGGGAGCCCGAAGTACCAGGTGATGAGGTTCCAGATGATGGCTCCCAGTACCCCGGCGAGGACTACCATCTGGGTTACCTGGTGAGGATCAACAATCCCGTTGCCGATGGTGGTGGCAACTTTTGTGGAGACCATGGCCCCCACGAAGTTGAGTACCGCCGCCATACAGATGGCAGTTTTAACCGACAACGCCCGGGTGGAGACACTGGTGGCGATGGCATTTGCCGTGTCATGAAAACCGTTGACATAATCGAAGACCAACGCCGCAGTAATAACGAGGATCAGCAGGACCATCGTGGCGTCAGGCATTTTTTACGACCACACTTTCCATAATATTGGCGGCGTCCTCGCACTTGTCGGTTGCCTTTTCCAACGTCTCGTAGATTTCCTTCCACTTGATGAGCTGAATCGGGTCCTTCTCCTCGTCAAACAGGCGACTGATCGCTTCGCGGCAAACCCGGTCAGCTTCATTCTCCAAGGCATTAACCTCTACGCACTGTTCGGCAATATGCTCGAATTTCCCACCAAGGTGGGAAACTGCCTTCTGTATGGCCTGGCACCCTCGCAGGATCAGGAACCCCAACTCCTTGGCCTCGGGAGTCGGTTTTTCCACATTATACATGACAAATCGCTGCGCCGAGGCGTCAATGAGATCAAGGATGTCGTCGAGGGCTCCGGAGAGGGCATAAATATCTTCCCGGTCAAAGGGGGTAATAAAGCTCTTGTTGAGCTTCTTGATTATCTCATGAGTCTGAGAATCCCCCTTATGCTCCACCTCCTTGATCTTTCTTTGGCTCGTCACCGGATCGGCATAATCATCCAGCATCTCCTTGAAGAGCTGAGCCCCCTCGACGATATTGGCTGCCATCTCACGGAACATCTGAAAAAACTTTTCATCCTTGGGGATCAGGCCGAACATACTCTCCTCCAACGTCCGGCGGTCCGCCGTGACGCATTCTCCACATGGATTTCACACGCCGGCAATACATACCATAACCACCACGCTTTGCCCACTTAAAAGTTCATAACATCGTTCTCTTTTCTATCGGATAATCACGAAAATACAGCATGTTACCACGCTGTTACCCCACGATTCACAACGCTCGCAGTGTCTGACTCCTTCGACACGACGCCCCAGTTTCACGACTTTTTCCAGGCTTACACCACTTTATTCTTGACATGATCTGGAAAAATCGGCAGTCTATTCGCATGATTACTTTCGGCTTTCCCACATTTCATTCCTTTTCCTTTTGGTACGGCTACTATTTTAGCCGGTCTACCCGGGTATTGGTTTGGATGTAGGATAACAGCCGACATCAAAACAGACCAAGACCGCGGGTGGACAGAAGAGTTATTGTCCCCCGCGGTCTTTTTTTACAACAGACGGCCGGGGGGATCAATCTCTTCCGGCCGTTTTCGGTTGCGGCAACAAAAGGGGTAAACAATGATCATCGTCATGAAGGCGGGAGCGGGTCAGCAGGATCGGGACGAGGTGCTGGAGCGGATCAAGGAACTGGGATACCAGCCCCATGTGATTCACGGCACGACACGGGACGTCATCGGCGCCATCGGAGACGAACGAGGCAAACTGGTTCTTCACTCCCTTGAATCCATGCACGGAGTGGAGAATGTCGTGCCGATCCTCAAACCGTACAAACTGGCGTCACGGGAGGTAAAACGGGAGACAACCCTCATCCGCTTAAGCGATACGGTGGCCATCGGGGGGGATGAGATCATCGTCATGGCCGGCCCCTGTTCGGTGGAGAGTGAAGCGCAGATCCTGGAATGTGCGGTGGCGGTAAAAGCTGCCGGCGCCCAGGTGTTGCGCGGCGGAGCCTTCAAACCCCGCACCTCACCCTACTCCTTTCAGGGAATGGAGGAAGAAGGATTAAAACTCCTTGCCAAGGCGCGGGAACTCACCGGTCTTCCCATAGTGACCGAGGTTATCAACCCGGAAACTGCCGAGCTGGTGGCGGAGTATTCCGACATACTCCAGATCGGCGCTCGCAACTCCCAGAATTTTGCCCTCCTGAAGAAGGTCGGACAACTGAAACGCCCCGTCCTTCTCAAACGGGGGATGGCCATGACAATCCAGGAATTTCTCATGAGCGCAGAATACATTCTCTCCGAGGGAAATCAGCAGGTCATTCTCTGCGAGCGGGGGATCAGAACCTTCGAGACCGCCACACGAAACACCCTGGATCTTTCCGCCATCCCAGTCCTCCGGGGGATGACCCATCTGCCGGTTATCGCCGACCCTTCCCACGGCACGGGAAACTACCACTATGTCGCCCCCATGGCCTATGCCGCGGTGGCGGCCGGGGCCGACGGCCTCATGATCGAAGTCCATCCCGATCCGGAGCGGGCAACCTCCGATGGTCCCCAGTCGTTGAAACCATCCAAATTCACCGCCATGATGACGACTCTGCGCAAGTTCGCCGAAGCCGCCGACCGGAAGTTATAACCGCGCGAAACCGTTCACCACTGAGTCACAGAGAGCACTGAGGTAAAACGCCTATGTATACGTCATGGAGTTCTACTCCTCATCCTGGATTTACCCATAGGGTGATCAGTTCTACTTTGTCATATTACGGTCATTGTCTCATCCCACAGGATTTCCCCCTCCCCAACCCTCCCCGCCGGGTGAGGGGGTACTCCGTCCCCCAACGGGGGAAGGTCGGGATGGGGGGTAGTGCGGGATACCTACCGAATGTGACAAAGCAGAGTTCGTGACTACAAATAACCAAGCGTCTGTCATCCTGAGCAACGCGAAGGATCTGCTTTTCAA
>CAIUUR010000400.1 GCA_903902345.1 uncultured Geobacteraceae bacterium
ACAGCCGAGTTGGAGTTTTCAGTGTGGAGGGCGAAGCATGATGTATCTGCTTCGCCCCTTTTTATGTCAACCTAAAAACGTCAGTTCATCACGCGGAGACGCGGAGATCGCGGAGAAAATCTAGTCGCTGGGACAGACGAAGTCTACACCAATCAGGTGAAGGTGATGTCCTTGTAATTGACTTGTTTTGTTTGGTTTTCTCCGCGTCTCCGCGTGCAAATGTCTTATCTAGGATCAGTGTACCCCCGCCGACGGTGCTCCAATTTTCTGTTTCTTGAGAAGAAGCAGGAGAGGGATGATGACGAGAAACGCCAGACCTACAATGAAAAAGATCCGGTTGTAGGAGAGTATCCCCGCCTCCCTACGGACCATGCCGTAGATAGCTGACAGGGATGCACTGTCGGCGGTGAAGGGGTTCATCCCCTTGGCAACCAGCCCCGCCTTGATAATTCCCTGTTTCATCCGGAACGCCTGGTTTAGCGGGGTGATGTGGCTCACCAGGACGTTCTGGTAGAACTGGCTATAGCGGGCAAGAAGCGTCGCTGCTATGGCTATACCGACACTCCCCCCGATGTTTCTCAGGAGATTGAACATCCCGGTGGCGTTTCCCATCTCCTCACGGGAGATGGTGGATAGGGTGACGGTGGTGAGCGGTACGAAGATCATGGCCAGACCGACTCCCAGGACGATGCGGGGCCAGACGAAGTCCCAGTAGGATGCCTCCAGGGTGAAACCCTGCATGATGAACATGGAGGAAGCGCCGATGACCAGACCGGCCAGGACGATCTTGCGGCCGTCATATTTGGAGAGCATGGCGCCCACCACCGGCATGGTGAGCAGGGTGGCCAGCCCGCCGGGGGCCAGCACCATCCCCGCCATGGTGGCGTTATATCCCATGAGGGTCTGAAGGAAGAGGGGGATGAGCATGATGGAGCTGTAGAGGCAGAAACCCACGAAAAACATCATGGTGTTGCCGGCGGAAAAGGCGACGTTTTTGAACAGCCGGAGGTTGATGATGGGATGTTCGTGGCGAAGTTCCACTCGTACCAGGAGGAGCAGCGCCAGGACCGTGATGACGGAGCAGGTGACGATGAAGGGAGAGTTGAACCAGTCATCCTGTTGACCCTTGTCCAGCACGATCTGCAACGCGCCGAGCCCCACCGTGAGGAGGACGAGCCCCCCATAGTCGATGGCGATCTTCCCTTTGTGCTTAAGGTACTCCGGGTCGAAGAGGAAGAGTGCGGCCATGACCACGGCGACGATCCCGATGGGGATGTTGATATAGAAGATCCAGCGCCAACTGAGGTTGTCGGTGATCCACCCTCCGAGAGCCGGCCCGACGATGGGGCCGAACATGGCGCCGATGCCGAAGATCGCCATGGCCATCCCCTGCTGATGGGGTGGGAAGGTTTCCATGAGGATTGCCTGGCTGGAAGGGATGAGCGCACCCCCGGCCGCTCCCTGGATGATCCGGAAGAGGATAAGGGTCTCCAGATTGGGGGCGGCCCCGCAGAGGAATGAGGAGATGGTGAAAATTATCACGCAGGTGATGAGGAATCGTTTTCTGCCGAAGAGACGAGCCAGCCAGCCGGTCATGGGGAGAACCACGGCGTTGGCCACCAGGTAGGAGGTGAGCACCCAGGTTATCTCATCGGTGCCGGCGTTGAGGCTCCCCTGCATGTGAGGAAGCGCCACGTTGGCCACGGAGGTGTCGACTATTTCCATTATTGTAGGCAACATGACCGTGACAGTGATTAGCCACTTATTGACTGTTGCCGTTTTTTTGCCGGAATTATTGTTATTGTCATGCAATTTCATAGTTAATACCTAAGCCGGACAAGCCGGAATATAAGACATCTCACCGGCGCAACGAAATGCGAAAATCATTTTCACCGCAAAGACGCAAAGGACGCAAAGGAACCGCAAAGGAAAAACCTTTTTTTGGTAAAGCAAAAATGAATCCAAGTTTCGTCGTTTCTCTTTTGTTTTCATCGCCTACTTTGCGTCTTTGCGGTTCAAAGGTTTTTGTCAGACTGTGCTCAGCTTTCTAAGGGTAAATCCGTGTCATCCGTGTGCAAACGCGGTTCAAGTTTGCTCAGTTTTTGTAAAGGGTGAAGTTGTAAGCGCCTACAATCCCACCGTCTCCAGCACCACTTTCGACATCTCCTGACTCGCCAACAACCTCGTGATGGTCGCATCAAAGGCCGACTTGAACTCCGAATCCTGGGCGTATTTCTTGTAGAGGTCCAACTCCTTCTTCCGCTCCTGGCTGACGGCCTGACTGATCAGCTTCTCCAAGGCGATGGAGCGGTTCTGATGGTCAAGGTTGTCGACAACCTGGGTCAGATAGTTGGGATTCTTCATGACATGCTCGGCGATATTAATGAATTTGATCCGCTGCTCTTCCGGAGTTGCATTCCACCCGGCGAACCACCGCTCATTGAAGGCTCGAATAATCTCATCCAGGGGGTCTTTCAGCTCTTCTCCACCATGGGTGCCGCGCACGTTGGGGTTCTGCGGATCAAGCTCGGAGTCGCCGGCATCCAGGCCGATACTCTCCTTCAGCTTTACCCGCTCCAGGCCGTAGGTTGAGAGGTCGACACTTTCCAGCAGTTCATCCAGGAGATCCTGGTCCGGGTCCTTGATCTTCAGTTTGGGGATCAGGAATTTGAGGAACCAGTGCAGCTTCTCCCATTCAATGTTGTCAAAGGGGATGATGCAGGCGATCTGGGCGTAGATTTTTACAAACTGCTTCGCCTTGATCTTGAAGTCGGCCTTCTCATCTTCTCCCAATTCCAGGTCACCGTCGAAGCGGGTGACGCAGACGTCGATGATCGGGCTGAGAAATTCGGCCTCGGCGGCTGAGAAGAAGAGGGTGCAGAAAGACTCTACGTCCAGCTTCTCATAGACGCCGACTTGGTCAAGTTTCTCCTTGGTGTCATGGAGGACGTTGACGTCGGTGGCCTTGGAGAGCGAGGTCGACGTATAAAAGGGGTCGAAGGCTTCCTTGATGTCGTCGGTGGAGTTGAAGAAATCCAGGATGAAGGTGTCTTCCTTCCGTTTGTTCAGGGAATGGGAACAGCGATTCAGGCGGGAGAGCGCCTGTACCGCCAACACTCCTTGCAGCTTCTTATCCGCATACATGGTGCAGAGTTTGGGCTGGTCGAAGCCGGTGAGATACTTGTTGGCCACCACCAGGAGGCGATAATCGTCGGAATCGAACTTCTCTTCGATATCCTTGGACGGGAAGCCGTTGACGGTATCCTCGGTATATTCGATGCCGTCCACCATCTTCTTGCCGGAGAAGGCGATCATGGCTTTGAAAGGTTGCCCGGCGAGCGCATCGCGCAGGGCAAAGAAATAGCGGATGGCCGATTCGATGTTGCGCGTCACCACCATCCCCTTGGCCTGTCCCTTCAGCTTCTTCGGCCCCACCACCTGTTCCAGGAAATGGCCGACCATGATGTCGGCCTTGACGGCGATGGTCTCCTTGTGTCCCTCCACGTAGGAGCGGAGTTTTTTCTGGGCCTTGGCGCCATGGAAGAGGGGGTTATCCAGGATCGATTTTTCGATCTGGTAATAGCTTCTGTAGGTGGTGTAGTTGGTCAGTACATCCAGGATGAATCCCTCTTCAATGGCCTGTTTCATGGAATAGAGGTGAAAAGGGACGAATTTCCCCTCGGGAGTCTTGATTCCGAACCGTTCCAGGGTGGCGTTCTTGGGGGTGGCGGTGAAGGCGAAATACGAGGCATTGTCCCGCATCTTTCGTTTCTTCATGATTTCCAGAATGGCGTCCTGCACCTCATCTTCATCAGAACCAAGGGTTCGGTTAAGGTTGTCGGCGGCGGAGCCGCTCTGGGAGCTGTGGGCCTCGTCGATGATGACGGCAAATCTCTTATGGGCAAGATCATCGATGCCGTTGACGATATGGGGGAACTTCTGAATGGTGGTGATGATGATCTTCTTGCCGCTCTCCAGCGCTTCTTTCAGTTCCTGGGAGCTGTTGGCGGGGGCGACGATATTCTTGACCTCGGTGAACTGTTTGATGGTGTTGCGCAACTGCTTGTCCAGCACTCGCCGGTCGGTGACCACGATCACCGAGTCGAAAACCGGGTGGTTCTGGTCACCGTTATACAGTTCGATCAGTTGATAGGCGGTCCAGGTGATGGAGTGTGACTTTCCCGAACCGGCGGAATGCTGGATAAGATAGGTTTTACCCACGCCATTCCTGCGGACATCGGCCAGCAGTTCGCGCACGACTTCCAGCTGATGGTAGCGGGGGAAGTAGAGGACCTTCTTCTTGAGCGGATCGCTCTCCTTGTCCCCCAACAGTTTGGCAAAGTGCTCGATGATTCCGGTGAGGCCTTGCCGGGAGAGGACCTCCTGCCAGAGGTAGCCGGTTTTGTGCCCGGAGGAGGGCGGGTTCCCCTTGCCGTACTTGTATCCCTTGTTGAACGGCAGGAAGTTTGTCCTTTCCCCATCCAGGCGAGTCGTCATGTAGATGTCATCGGTGTCCACGGCAAAGTGAACCAGGCAGCGGCCGAACTGCAACAGCGGCTCGTTGGGATCGCGGTCTTTCTTATATTGCCTCATGGCGTGGTAGGTTTTTTGTCCGGTCCAGGCGTTTTTCAGCTCCATGGTGGCGAGGGGGATGCCGTTGATGAAAACCACCATGTCGATGGATTTGAGTGGTTCGGCCTGGGAGTAGTGCAGTTGCCGCGTCACCGAGAAGATATTCTGGTCAAAGCGTTTGGCGACTTCGGGATTGATGTCGTTGTAGGGTTGGCTGTAGAGGAGGGTGAGGTGGGCGCTGTCGATGCGCAGACCGCTTTTCAGCACCTTGAGGATGCCGTCTTTCTGGATCTTGCGATTCAGGCGTTCCAGGATCAGTCGTTGCCAGTTGGGGCGGTCCTTGATCTTTGCCAGTTCATCGGCCTGGGTGGATTCCAGGAAACTCCAGAAGTATTGACGGTCAATGGCGAATTCACGATCAAAAACGCTGGATTCACCCAACCGGTACAGATGGCCGCCGCCTTCTTGTTCATTGGCCTCGGCGACACCAATCCCTTCGAGCTTCAACTCCTCCCGGCAGGTTCCGGTCAGGGCTTTCTCGATGCACGCTTCCAGTGCTTGCTCGTTGGTTTTGGTGACCATGGGTACCCCCTGGACTTATTTCTCGGTTCCACTAGATTTTTCTTGCCCACAACAAGAGAAAATGTATGATACGGATGCTCACCTACCAATGTGTAGACAGAGGTGGCCGCTAATCGCCCGGTCGATAATAGGCGACCTTTCCTTTTCCCCCATCATCTCCATGTTTGTTCATATTTTAGAGCTTTACTTCTCCCTTGAGGGAGAAGGTGGCCGAAGGCCGGATGAGGGGGACAATGCCTGTGCCTCCACTCTATATTGAGAAGAAAACTGCTTGTGATGAGCGGGCAGCAACATAAGTACATTCACAGCTTCCCCCTCACCCTAACCCTCTCCCTCAAGGGAGAGGGAATTTTAAGTCGCAGGCCGGATGAGGGGGAGCGTTCAATTGAGCATACAACTCTTCCAATACTGCTTCCCATGAATTGAGTACGTCATGGTTCCAAAATCTGATGACACGGATATTCGCTGCTGCAAGAATTTTCGTTCGTTCCTCGTCATATAGTCGTTGTTCATCCTCGTTGTGCCCTCCGCCGTCAAGCTCAACGGCAAGAGCGGCATCGTGGCAATAGAAATCGAGGATATAGCCGGCGATGGGATACTGGCGGCGGAACTTGAAACCACAGAACCGACGTCCTCTCAACAGTTGCCAGAGCAGGTTTTCCGCGTCGGTCTGTTCCTTACGAAGTCGTCTGGCAAAAGTAAGTAATTCCGGTGGAATCGGCAAAGTTGACTTCCTTTAAAAGAGCAAGTGATCCTCCTCACCCTGTCTCTCTCCCTTAGCTTAAGTTCCTTCTCCCTTGAGGGAGAAGCCTGCCCTGAGCGAAGTCGAAGGGGTGGCCGAAGGCCGGATGTGGGGGGACATTGCCTGCAAATCAAAGAGGATTTCCCTCGCTACCACCCGATTCAACTCGTCAAATTTCTCCCCTCACCCTGTCCCTCTCCCACAAGGGGCGAGGGGACGTTGATTGCGATAGTGGCGTTGAAATAGCGGCATTTTTTTCGATGTTGATTACGATTTCAACGGCCACCGTTGCGCACCGTGAAGAACGCGGAGAATCTCAATCCGATTGCGCTGTTTGCTGATTCGATACACGGCGATAAAGGGCGTTTGACTGATAACCAGTTCGCGTGTTCCCCTTACTCTCCCCGGACGCCCCATTTCCGGCTGTGTGGTCAGGAGCTCGGTGTGCCGCTCAATCTCTTCATCCTGGGTAATCGCCGCCAGCGGGTTGTCCTGTGCGATATATTCCAATTGGTCAAAGCGTTCGTTGGTGGCTACCGTCAACCATATCAGAATCACTTTGTACACACTTCAACTCGTCGGGTCCACTCTGCCCGACGTTGTGCGCTCATGGATTTCACCGCTTCGCTTGACACCCATTCCGCATCCGGTTGGTCGGCTGCCGTGATAGCCTCCTGAACCTGTTCACGAAACCATTTGTCATGATCGGCGGCATTGAATGTTCGTTTCATCCGTTCCGCCGCGTCGGGACGAGATCTTCTCTCCGCGGGATCATAGTTGCCGGCATTGACGTTAAACTGTGAGATGCCGACGCTTTTGAGGTAGTTGACGAGAGTTTCAAAACGGCTGAATACTCGTGCGGCGCCGCGTCGCGCCGCCAAGGTCCTTTCGATCATGCCGTATTTGATGATGATCCCCCAGCCCCCAGGTTGGCCCACCACCTCGGTCTCGCGTACGGCTCCGGCTTCCACAAGGTGCTGAAGAGTCACATGATCTATGGTGTCACCTGATAGTGCCATTTGTTGTGCCTCCTGTTGCCGTATTGTGGTTAAGACTATAACCAATTAATAACTATTTGGCAACCGGTTATCTGCCTGGGATCTTCCCTTTCCTCTCACCCTGTCCCTCTCCCTTAGTTTAAGTTCCTTCTCCCTTGAGGGAGAAGCCTGCCCTGAGCGAAGTCGAAGGGGTGGCCGAAGGCCGGATGAGGGGGGACAATGCCTGCACATCAAAGAGGATTACCCCCGCTCTCACCCATCCCAACTCATAAAATCACTCCCTCTCTGTAGGGGCGTACGGCCGTACGCCCGTACAGAGAGGGTAGTGGTGAGGGGTGTTCTGGGTTATTCCGGTATGGCGTATCAGGGGAAGAGATTAGCTCTTATTCTCGTTGTTTCAGCCGGGCTTACCCCGGCCTCGTCGGCAAAATCAGGCCATGCGGCAACGGCGGACCGTACCTGCTCCAAGACATTCGGCGCCGTACCGATGCCGAACCGGTCGGCTACCGAGAGCAGATCATCTTGAGTAATCGCGGTAAACTTGCCATTTACCGACATCAAGTGCTGACAAGTCCACTCCCCGTTAGGATTGAAAGCGTGGGTGACATCATAGGCAGGCGCAAGTTCCCAGTCACACCCTTCTCGCAACATGAAGGAGATATTCTTGGTATGGTCGTCACAATTGGCAGCCATGACATTGAACGTCATGCGGCGAAACGCCTCCTCGCGTGCCGTGTAATCAAGTCCCAGACGGCTAACTGTCTGAAGCAACTGGCTGTAGTCATGGCTGGCTTTCTGCTTGTAGTCCAGGTGAGCCATGGCGCAGAGGGATTGCAGATGATGCTTGATGTTTCCTTCGCGATCAAAGCGGCGGGTCATGAAATGAGCTCGACCGTTCTCCTCCAATAAGCGGCAGGGGGAGATGGTGAGTCCCGCCGCGGAGGCCATCAGGTAGTAGGCGTATTCGATACGGCCATAATCCTGTGAACCGCCCAGTTCCCGGTCGGCGCCCATGCCGTCAAACTTGAGCAGCCAGTGCTCAAAACCGGGGTCCACATCGAACTGTCCCGGTCGTATCTCGTCGGTGGCCGGATTCCAGGCAATAACTGCCTTGGCCCGAGCGCCGCCCGCCGAGGTCCCCACCTGAATGATCTGCGCCAGCGCCGCCTTGGCAAGCTGATCCGTACCCAGCTCGCCATGAACCGCTTGTCGGGCGCTTTCCACCATCCGGGAAAGTTTGATGGCTGTATGGCCGGCAATGGCGGGAGTGCGGGCCGGCTTGAATTCAAGAGCACCCATCCCGCGCTGCCCCATATAGGCGAGACGATCAAGGGGGGTCACTTGGTTCCGGTTGATTCCCCTGCCCGCCATCCACGCATCAATGAGGGCATTGCCGAAATCGTCAGGCAGTGCGTCGGCCAGCAGCGCCGGCAGGCGCTTGAAGCTCAACTCGGGAAGATCGCTAAAAACAAACGGATCACGGGCTTCGGCCAGCGGCATGGTCAGCGGCGCCAACTCGATGCCGTACCTGACGAATCGACTGTCGTACTCGAAAGCGTAGTAGCCCAGATTCGGCGCTAAGGCCACGGCGCCTACTCTCTTGCCCCAGATGCGGACCTCAATAACCTGCACCGGTTTATACATGGGAAGATCCTCTCTGTTTCGAGGCGCGTTGTCGTGGTTGCTTGGTTTTCAGCATCTGCATCGGGCTGATCTCAACCATCGGCGCCAGAGTTTCCAGCCAGTCAGCCCGTTCCAAGGCACGCAGAACTTTTACCAGGGAGGTCAAGGTGGCTCCGTTGCCGTTTTCCAAGTTTTTTACGGCATTAAGCGCGACGCCCGCCTGTCCGGCAAGCTGACGTTGATCGATATTGCGGCGTAGTCGGAGCTCTCGCAGTTGTTGACCGAAAGCAACTTCCAGCTCTTCCGATGTTTTTGAACTTTTCATAAAAGCCCCTTTAAGGTCTTTTGATGTGATTAGTATACTTAGTGGTCCTAAAATAGTCCACTAATTTGATTGTTGTTGTACCTCACTCTGTCCCCTTCGGCGCGCAGGCCCACAAGGGGCGAGGGTGGTCTGAGGCGCGCAAGGTTATTCAGACTCCGAATAAAAATAAGCTGGTCAGGTACCTGTGCCCTGGCCAGCTTGGATTTACGGAACGTGCAGGATTTTACTCTGGAGAGGCTTCTCAGAACGGATTCAACCCCTTGATAATGTCTCCGGCCTTTCGCTGGATGATGATGGTCGGCTCCACACTCATTCCCACCCGCAAGGGGAGATCCTTGCCATCTTCTTTGATGATCCGGATCTTCACCGGGATCCGCTGGACTACCTTGACATAATTCCCCGTGGCGTTTTCCGGCGGAAGGAGCGAGAAGGCTGCCCCGGTCCCGGCCATGATGCTCTCCACCGTACCATGGAAAGTTTTGCCGGGGTAGGCGTCCACGGTGAACTCCACCGGCAGGCCAGGGTGGACATGGGTCAGTTGCCGTTCCTTGTAGTTGGCGGTAATCCATACGTTGTTCAGGGGGACGAGGGCCAGGAGCGGTTGTCCCGCCTGAACGATGTTGCCAATCTCCACCGATTTCCGGGTGATGGCGCCATCGGCGGGGGCATAGACCTTGGTATAGGATAGGTTGAGCTTCGCCGCATCCAGTTCCGCCCGCTTCTGCGCTGCCTGGGCATCCCGTGCGCCGTTCCCGATGAGACCCAGTAACGCCAGGGCCCGCTTTACCGATCCCTCGGTCTCCTGAAGTTTGGCTGCCGCCACTTTCCGGCCGGTCTCCAGTTTTTCCAACTGCTCCTTGGGGATGACCTCCTTGGTAAAGAGCGCCTCACCCCGTTTCAGATCCTGCTCCGCCTGCTCCAGACGGGCGCGGTCCGAGGCAACGGCCGCCCTGGCCGCATCCACCTGGGCGTAGAGGCTGGAGGTGTCGTTTCTGGCCAGATCCAGCTGGGCTGCATAGTTCGCCACCCGGAGTTGATAATCATTGGGGTCCAACTCCACCAGCAGATCCCCCATTTTCACCTGCTGATTGTCGCTCACCAGCACCTTCGTCACCGTGCCGGGGACCCGTGGCCCCACCCAGTGGAGAGAAGCTTCAATGAAGGCGTCATCGGTGGCGATATGGGTCAGGCTTTGCAGCCACCATCTTCCCCCCAGGAAGGTAGCCAGGGCAAGCAGGAGAAAGAGAACCATCCCCCGCTTCCGGCGTGAACCGTTTCCGGCGCTCTCTGTTGTATTTTTGCTTTCCGCGGTATCCCCCTGCATCTCCGGCGCCGTTGCGCCGTTCGACCTGTTGCTCACAGTTCCCCCCGCGCCTTCTTCACCCGCGCCAGCGCTATCTGGCAGTCATAGATGGCGGTGTAGTAGTCAACCCTGGAGTGGGTCAGCAATGTTTGGGCGTCCAGGAGTTCGGTGGCAGTTCCCACCTTCTCCAGGTAACGATCCCGGTTGATCCGGAGATTTTCCTCCGCCTGCCGGATGGCCTGTTCTGATACCTGGATTCGTTCCCTGGCCACGGCCAGATCTCTGCCGGCCAACGCCAATTCCAACCGTAAACGGGCGTAGAGGTCGCTCAAACGGGCCTCATGTTGAGAACGGCGGGCCACGGCCTGTCGGAGACGGGCGGTGGTGGCGTTTCCCTCGAAGAGGTTAAACCTGATCCCCACCGACGCGGAGTAGAGTGCCTGCTCCTTGACGGTGCTGTTTTCCACATACTCCACCCCTCCCCTGAGGTAGAGTTCGGGATAGAAGGCACTTCTGTTCTCGGACACGTTCATCTCTCCCGCTGCCACCGTTTTGACCCCTGCCTGGTATTCGGGACGGTGGGTCACGGTATCATCATCGAGTTCTGCGGGGCTGTTCGTTTCCGGCATGGTTTCGTCCAGTTCGGCGCGAAACGAATCGGGTTGACCCGTGAGAAAGTTGAGCAGGAGCCATTCCTTCTCCACCTCGTTGGCCGCACTCAAACGTCGCTGACGGCTTCCCGCCAGTCGCACCTCTGCCTGAAGAAGATCATTGCGGGTCACGACTCCCTGTTCGTGAAGTCTTTTGGCCACCCGCAGATGCTCAGTCAGTCGCGTCACTTCGTCATCCATAGCCATGAGGAGTTTGCCGGAGTGAAGGATGCCGTAATACCCAGTCACTACCTGAAGGAAGAGTTCCTGTTCCTCCCCCTGGTGCAGGTGGGCGGTGGCTTCCCGGAGCAGGGAGGCCTGACGGGATCGTGCTTCACGTCGGCCGAAATCATAGAAAACATGGTTGATGGTGGTGCTGAAGAAGCCGTAGTCGGCATCCTGAGTCGCCAGGGAGTTGTTGTTGAACTGAATACGCTGTTCGGCCAACTGGGCGGTATACCCCCCCAGGAAATCGATGCGAGGAAAAAAGGCGCTGCGCGCCAGGTTGACGTTCTGTGTGGCGATGGCTTCGTCAAAGGCGCTGACCCGAAGCGACCGGTTGCCGGTTGCAGCCCGGAGAAGGCAGTCAGTGAGGGAGAGGGGGGCGGCCGGAGCCGACTGAATCGGGAGGAGGACCAGAGGGAGGAAAAGGAGAAGTAGTGTAACTATCCGTCGGGTTACGTAAGACAAGCAATCCCCCTGGTCGTCCTCATGTGATCGGCTAAATCCTTGTCGGCGGAGTAGATATGCTGCACAAGCCAATGGAGCAGCGCCCGGCTGGTCATGAGGACGTTGAGCCTGGTTCCCCCCTCTGTTCTGACCCGTAAGCGCAGATTTTCCATCTCAAGCCGGAACTGTTCATGCTCGATGCGATGAGGTTCCAGCTTTTCATAGGAGCTCTCCACCATGATTTTCTCCTCGTCACGGAAGTGATCCACCGTGTACTCCTGCAGAAAATCCAGAAGCGGGATGACCTGGTCGGCTCCCTTTCCCTGATTGATCGCATCCATGAGCAGATTGATCTGCCGAAACATCTCCTTGTGCTGCTCTTCCACCGCCGTCACACCCACTGCCAGGTGCTCTCCCCATTCCACGGACATGGTCAGATCCTCCATTATGCTTCTTCTCATCAGGATGGGTAGGGGAGTTTGACCGTGAAGGTCGTCCCTACACCCATGGTGCTGTCCACCAGAAGCTCCCCCTGGTGTCTCTTGATGATTTCATAGGAGAGACTCAGCCCCAGACCGGTCCCCTTGCCCACATCCTTGGTGGTGAAGAAAGGCTCGAAGATCCGATTTCGAATTTCTTCGGGGATACCGCTTCCGGTGTCGCTCACCGACGCATAGACAAAGGTTCCGTCCTGCCAGCAGCTCAGGACGACCTCACCCGGGGGAACAATGGACTGCCCCGCATTAACCAGCAGGTTCAGGAAAACCTGGTTCAGTTGGCCGGGGTGACAGAGGACCAGAGGTACGGGTTCGTACTCTTTCCTGATGTTGGCCACGTACTTCAACTCATTATAGCAGATGGTCAGGGCGCTCTCCATACAGGAACTCAGCTCCACCGCTTCATACTCCAGTGCGTCCAGACGGGAAAAATTTTTCAGATCCAAAACGATACGGGTGACCCGTCCCGCCCCACCCAGCGATTCACTGATCAGGTCCACGCCGTCGGAAAGAACGTAATCGATCTCCAGGGATTCTCTATCCTCGGCTATTGCCTCCCGCACCGGCGCCGATAATTCATCGCCGATCTTTTCTTGCATAAGGCGATCGAACTGGACCATCTGGTCGAAATACTCGGACAGGGTCCGGAGATTGCTGGAGATGAACCCCATGGGGTTGTTGATTTCGTGGGCAACTCCCGCTGCCAGTTGTCCGATGGAAGCCATTTTTTCACTTTGCAGCAGAGCCTGGTCTTTTTCCCGATTTTTTTGTACTTCGTCGGCCACCCGTCGCTCCAGCTCCATGTTGAGCGATTCCAGCTGAAGCTGCTGCTCCAGCAGCAATTCCTGGGCCTTCCGACGTTCATCCACCTCCTGTTGCAGTAGTTCGGCCTGTTCGTTCAGATCCCTGACCCGATCACTGATGACGCGTGACATGGTGTTGAAGGCTGCCCCCAGTTTTCCCACGTCGTCGTCACCTTCGGGGACAACGGGGGGAGGGAGATTCCCCGAGGCGACCTGAATACTGGCATCGGTGAGGGCAGTGAGGTGTCGGGTGATCCAGTAGACCAGAAAATAGAGGATAATCGTGGAGAGGAGGAGTTCCACCGCGGCGATGGACGCCCCCTGGATGACCAGTGATCGGCGGGCCACCATGATCTGTGAGAGATCGAGTCCGAAGTGGAGGGTACCCAGGGGTTGATTAAAATAGGAAACGGGTACCACAACATCATAGCGGGGCGTTTTTCCCCTCTCGAAGAGCGGCGCCTTGCCGCTACCCGGAGGGAGCGGTCGTTCTCTGGGCCAGCCGTTGGTGGCCACGTTGTGGCCCGAGTTGTCCACAACAGTGATGTATTCAACCCCCCCCGCGGCGCGGCTCTCATCGATGACCGCCTGAACCGTGGCGTAATCCCGTTGAGCCATGGGCGCAGTAAGAGCAGCCTTCAGCACCGGAGACATCTGCCCCGCCTGCATACGCGCCTGAGTAGTCATGGCGCCGTGCAGTAGCCGGAGGCTGTTGGCCACGAGAATCGTCAACATCAGCAGCTCAACCACGATAGCCAGGAAGAGCAATCGTCCGCGGATGGTCCGCCGGAAAAAAATCATCTACTTTTCACCCTTTTTCAGGAGAGATTCCCGTACCTCGGCGGCATAGCGATCCATTGCCTTCAACTCCTTGGGGGCCAGTTTCCGGTACCCTCCCAGCTTGTTGGCCTCGAAATAACGTTTGGCCTCGGCGGTCTCGGCAAAGCTCCAGAGTGCGGCGGAGATCTCCTTTTCCCGTGGGGCATTACGATTGTTGAGCATATAGACCCGTCCGGCCATGGTCGGACTTTCGGCGAGAATCCGGAGCTGAGCCTGAAGTTCGGGGGAGAGCTTCTGGAAATTGGCTACGGAGGTGAAACCGGCGGCGGCGTCACCAGCCACCACCAACTGAGCCACACTGTCGGAGGCGCTTACATAGCGGACCGGAACGGTGCCGAGACCGTTGTCGGCAAGCCAGTGTTGTCCCCAGAGGGTCACCAGTGAGGTGTGGCTCAACCCCAGAGTGCTTTTTCCCTTCAGATCCTGTGGCCCGTGAATGGGGCCCTTCTTTGCCACCAGAGCCACCGCCTTGAAATCCGCCTTGTAGGTCAGAAGGGGGATATACCCGGCATCGGTCTGAAAAAGCCGCGCCTGATGCCCGGTGGTGACCGCAATGTCGAATTCACCGGCAAGTGCCCGCCGTGCAAATGTATCGAAATCTGGAGCGGTCAAGACCTCCACCGGCATCTTCAGCGTTTTTGCCAGGTGCGCTCTCAGGGGCTGATACATCTCCAAAATAACGCGTGCGCTGGTGTGGGGCGCTACTCCGAGGATGAAGGAGTCACGGCTGAAACCAGTGGCAGGTTGTAAAAAAAGTGTCGCGATGGTCATGATTCCCAAGAACATTTTCATTCAGTGCCTCCAGGACCGCTCTCACGGTTTTTCCGACTGTTTTTTTGTGCCGGTATAGTTATTTGTAACGGTATCTTCTCTAGCATAACCCCAATCAATTACAGCTCTTCGGGGGTGAAGGCGACGACGTCGTCGATGATTGGTATGTCCAAGACCAGCATGATCAGACGGTCAATGCCCAAGGCGATACCCGCCGAGGGGGGCATGGCAGCGAGGTCGTCCAGGAAAGGCTGGGGAATAGGGTAGGGGTCCTTGCCGGCGATGCTCCGTTCTTCCCGCTCCAGCCTGAACCGTTCCGTCTGCTCCACCGGATCGGTAAGTTCCGAGAAGGCGTTGGCCAGTTCCACTCCGCAGAGGTAGAGTTCGAACCTTTCCGCCAACTCCGGGGCGTCGCTTCTGCGCCTGGCCAGGGCGCCCCGGGCCGCCGGGTAGTCGTGGAGGATGACGGGAGCGCCGATCCCCAGGTTGGGCTCGATCTCCGCCGCCATCAGTTCGTCGAAACAGTCACGCTCCAAGGCTTCGTCGGCGGTCATCGCCGTGTAGCGGCAAAAGGCTTCTCTCACGGTGAGCCGTACTGCAGGTCCGGCCAGTTCGACCTCCATTCCCTGGAAGCTGAGGAGTGTCCCTCCCGTAATGGCGACGGTAACGGCACGCAGAAGTTCTTCACAGTCCGTCATGAGGTCGGTATAGTCGGCATCGGCGCGATACCACTCCAACAGGGTGAACTCGGGGAGATGAAGACGTCCCCGTTCACCGTCTCGCCAGCAGCGGCAGATCTGGAAGATCCTGTCATATCCGGCAGCCAGGAGTCGTTTCATGGCAAGCTCGGGTGAGGTCTGGAGGTACCAGTCACGGGAGGGGAGGGCGTCGATATGGAGTTCTGGGGCAGGGGCGGGGATGCGGCAGGGGGTCTCCAGATGGAGAAACCCCCTCCCTTCGAAAAATGTGCGGATAACGGTGATGATGCGGGAGCGTGTGTGGAGCGAACCGCACTTTCGCCCCCCTCTGAATGAAGCCATTACCCCTTGACCCTGGTGGAATATTCGCCGGTGCGGGTGTCGATGACGATGAGCTCACCTTCTTCAATGAAGGGGGGAACGCGGAGTACGTATCCGGTCTCCACCGTGGCCGGCTTGGAATCGTTTCCGGAGGTATCTCCCTTGGCCCACTGTTCGGTGTTGGAGACCCTGAGGTTGACGAAATTGGGAAGATTGACACCGATGGCTTTCTCCCTGAAGAGAAGGACATCCACCTGCATATTGTCGATGAGGAAGTATTTGGCGTCACCCAGGGCCGACTCATCCATGGCGACCTGATCGAAGGTCTGGGAGTCCATAAAGGTATAGTGGGTGTCTTCCTTGTAGAGATAGGTCATGACCCTGTCTTCCAGGCTGGCCGGCTCAAAGGTCTCCCCGGAGCGATAAGTACGGTCCAGGGTTGTTCCCGTGATCATGTTTTTCATCTTGGTACGGTAGAGCGCCTGCCCCTTCCCCGGCTTGGTGAAGTCGAAGGAGGTGATAAGGTACGGCTCATTGTCCAGGGTTATTTTTAACCCTTTACGCAGATCTGCTGATGTGTACATATGGAGATTCCTTGTCGTGAAAGTGTACCCGGCTGCAGGGAGGAGCCGGTCGTAGGGAGGTCCGCACCGGCTGTCCCGATGGGGACGCACGCACGGAGCTGGTGCAGCTGCGCTCCGATGCTTGATATGGTGCTGGCGCCAACGAGGAGCTATTTGACCCGGTAGGTTATGCGGCCTCTTGACAGATCGTAGGGGGAAAGTTCCACGGTAACCTTGTCGCCCGGGAGAATTTTGATAAAATACTTTCTCATCTTCCCGGAGATGTGGGCAAGCACAACATGATCATTTTCCAGCTTTACTCGGAACATCGCATTGGGAAGGGGTTCGATGACCGTCCCCTCCACTTCAATGGCTTCTTCTTTACTCATTCTGTTTCCTCTCAGGTAAATAATTACATCAGTTTACTGAAATTTAAGAAGAAATGCAAGCACTGAATTCGTGCTCCGCGTTGCTTCCTGAAGTTCTGCTGTCGGCAGGAAATTTGGTATTGCAAAATGCCGTTATTTCTGTATTATTCGAAACTCATATGTATCTGCAGCGACCCGCTCCACACTGACATGACATTATTCGGCTGACGCCGGACTTGTAACCTTTTTGGGAACGTGACAGACAATGACTTCACCCCCTGACATCCGGCATATCATACTTCCCAATTCCTTGCATCTGCAGTGCCGTGATGATTCACGCACCTATTTCGGCGATTATCTCCTGGTTCGGGTGCTCCTCTCCCTCACCATACCGCTGGAACCTCGTTTTTTTACCGACGTTGAAGTATGCCGGGCGGCGCGCCTGCTGCTTTCCGACCCTCTGGTCTATCGCCGCTCGGTTGAGCGGATGGGGGTTCCCTCCGCCGATGCGGAGCGCGTCCGGACCTCACTGGTTGATGATCTTCTTGCGAACTCGGTTAATTATCTCGGTTCGGAGCAGTTTCCCCTGCGGTATATCCAGGCCGAATTGAAGAAAGCTCGTTCCGGCAAGGTTCGAAAGTTCGATCTCCCGGTTTTTCGGGGTGCGTAAGGATACCGTCGCCATTGAGCGGCTGGCCTATGGCGGCTCCGGTTTCGGTCGGATAAACGGGAAGGCATGTTTTGTTCCCTTCACTGCGCCGGGTGATGTTGTCACGGTTCGCATCCGCCGGGAAACCGGCTCCTATGCGGAAGCTGAACTATCCGAACTTCTTGAGATTTCTCCCCTTCGCGTCACTCCACCCTGTCCTCACTTCGGCCGCTGCGGGGGGTGTCACTGGCAGCATCTGGGGTATCAGGACCAGGTTGCCGCCAAGGAAGAGATTTATGCCCAGGCCCTCTGGCGTTTGGCGCGGGTGGAACGTGAGCTGCTCCTCCCCCCCCTGCCGGCCCATGAGCCGTGGGGGTATCGGTCGAGGATTCAGCTGAAAGTCGACAGTGGGTGGGGTGAGCTTCTCATCGGTTTTTTTGCCCCCGGAAGCCACTGCGTGGTCGATCTCCCCGGCGGGTGCGCCGTAGCCCATCCTTCCCTCAATCGGGCTCTGGAGCGCCTCAGGCCGGTGGTGGCCGAGTTTCCACATCGGGAGCATCTACCCCAGATTGACCTTGCCGTGGGTGACGACGGGGCCACCGTCCTAACGCTTCATTACCGTGGTGAGGAGCCCCAGCGAGCTGTCGAATTCTGGCGTAGCAGGGAGAAACAGCTTGCTCCCCTTGCCGGCGCCTTCCTCCGTCGTGACAGGAAAGGAGCAGTCACGAAAATCTTCGGAGAGGGGATGCTTACCTATGCTCTTTCGCCACCGACCGTTGATGGTGTCGGGGAGGAGTTGCGACTGGGCTTTACGGCTGGCTCTTTTTCTCAGGTCAACTACCGGCAAAATCGGCTCCTTGTTCAGACGGCCCTGGAGTGGGGGAAGCTCTCGGGTGGAGAGCGGGTACTGGATCTCTGCTGCGGTAACGGCAATTTTTCCATCCCCTTCGCCCGGCAGGTAAGGGAGGTAATCGGTCTGGAAACCGGGGAGGGATCCGTGGCCGACGCCCGGCGGAACGCCGCGTTGTACGCCCTGAAGCATCTCCGCTTTGAGCTCCGTGACGCCGTAGCCGGCCTTCACCGTTTTATCGCTGCCGGTGAACAGTTTGATCTGGTGCTCCTGGATCCGCCACGGAGCGGTGCGGTGGAGATGGCGAAACTCATCGGTTCGGTGGGCGCCGCGAAGATTATCTATGTCTCCTGTGATCCCCAGACCCTGGGTCGGGATCTGGCCATCCTGCAGAAGGGGGGATACCGGGTGGCCGGAAGCCGCGTGGTGGAGATGTTCCCCCAGACCTATCATATGGAGAGTATCACCTTGCTGGAACGTGTCTGAGATGACCTGGAGGAAACGTGGCTTTTTTAAAAAACCTGTTTGGCGGCAAGGATCCCCGCACGCATCTTGACAAGGGTAACCGCCTCCTGGCCGAGGGGAGGTATGCCGAGGCGAGGTACTGTTATGCCGACGCCCTGGAACGGCTTGGGGGAGATGACGTCGCCCTGCGGGAGGAGATCATGGCCCGGCAGGGTGAGGCTGGGGAGCTTCTGGCCGTCATCAACCTGGATGAAGCGGAGCGTTGTCTCGGCGACGGCGATTTTGCCAAGGCGGTGGATCATCTGGAGTTGGCCGGTGAGTTTGCCGTGACTCCGGATAGTTGCTCCCGGGTGGAGCTTCTTACCCGGCGCATGGCCGTTTCTCAGCCGGTGTCTTCCGGTTCTACGGAGTCCGAGGCCGCCTGTGGCTCCTGTGCCGGTGGCTCCTGCACTCCCGTTGCCGTAGAGGCGCCTGCCGCGACAGCATCGGATGGGCACCTCTCCCCCGAGGAGCGTTTCGAGCTGATGACGGCGGCGCTGCCGGATGATCTTCCCCGTCGGTACCGGGGGCTGGGTGGGCGGTTTGCCCAGGCGTATCTTCTGTCTCATGACGGCGACGATGCCGCCGCCGAGGGGATACTGGCGGCCATTACCATCCCTGCGTCCCAGGATATCATCCTTTACGAGCGGGCGCTCATCCGGCATCGTCAGGGGGATACCAACGAGTGCGAGCTCCTTCTACGGCAGGCCTTGGGGATCAATGGTCGTAATCCCCTCTGTTGTCTGGCTCTGGTGGATCTTTGTGTCGCTACGGGGCGATTCGGCATGGGGGTCGATCTTCTGGACGCCATGATCGCCGCGAAGCTGTTACCGGCAGAGGCCCTCATGATGAAGGGAGATATTCAGGAACATCAGGGGATGGATCTGCCTGCTCTGGACAGCTATGCGATCCTCCTGGAGACGCCGTACAAGAAAGAGGCTGCAACCAAGATAATTCCGATCCTTGAGAAACTTGGCCGCAGCGACGAAGCGCGGCAGTTATTTACGCAGTATGTCAAAGGGTGCTGCTAAGCGTATGCACCGGGAGGGAAGCCAATGAACAGGTCCGAGCTTATCGAGTCTCTTGCAACCAGGAAGAAGTTGACCGTGAAAAAGTCCGAGGTGGTGGTGACCACCATCTTTGCCGCCATGGCGGAGGCGCTTACCTCCGGTGATCGAATCGAAATCAGGGGATTCGGCAGTTTCGTTATCCGCGAATACGCCCCCTATACCGGCAGGAACCCTAAGACCGGAGAATCCATCGGTGTTCAGCCGAAGAAATTGCCCTTTTTTAAGGTAGGGAAAGAGATTCGGGAGCGTCTGGCGGCGGAATAGCCGACAGGAGTCCGGCTCCTTCATTTCGGGTGATGGAAAATTTTCGTCTGCGGTACGGTACGATTGCGCTTCCTCTTGACAGAACGATGCGAAAACGGTATAAGGTTACAGCTTCGGTGTGATGCATTCCATTCAATCGGGCGACGTAGCCAAGTGGTAAGGCAGAGGTCTGCAAAACCTTTATCCGGCGGTTCAAATCCGCCCGTCGCCTCCAATAAAAACAAGGGGTTAGCCTGCAATGGGCTAACCCTTTTGTTTTTCATGGGAACATCCATGGGAACATATTTTTGACATTTTTTTTCTTTCCCACCCATTATTGTCTTCAACGTTACTGTCTGCACTATTTCTTTGTTGGTCATACTGGTATTTTTTAGGCTCATGCTGACGTTGTCAAAATATATATCGCTGCGGCATAGATTCCAGTTTTATAGAAAAAGTAATATATATGGGGGGGTGACATTAATGTCATCCCACAGTGTCATTCACGGCATATAGGGAGTGACAGCCCTGACACCCAAAGAGAATCAAACAAAAAGAATCAGATAAAAGAAAAGAACAACAAACACTGCCTGTCGTTGTCATTTATATTTAAATTATTCAACAAATCCTGTGTGCTACCTTGGGCATGCATCGCTGCACTTTCGAAATTGTTATTTTCCTTGAAAAAAAATAACTAATGATTCGTTCAGACGGGCTAAATTAGCTGTTGAATCTGTTCGTGTTGTTTGTGTGTTCTTCAGCTCAATGTTTGCTCTCTTTTATTGATTTATTTGTATATATAATAACATGATTGTTTTATTTTGTCAATACTCCCCCTGCCCCCCTCTTGTCTCAAGAGGGGG
>CAIUUR010000401.1 GCA_903902345.1 uncultured Geobacteraceae bacterium
CCGGTTGCTGGTATGTTCTTTGTCGCGAATCACCTTAGGTGTTCCTCCTCCTTTTAATTCTGGTTACCTCCTTCACCAGGAATGGCATCAGCGACGTCTATTCGGTATCGCCTCAGAAACGCACGAAATCAAGGGCGTCCGTCTCTTTCTCAACTATGTGAGAGGGAAGGCGAAACTCTCACCGAAGGGAGTTTGCCGCCAGATGGCTTCTTGCCTGGTGATGGTCAATTCCCACGACCGACGAGAGTCGGTGGGGATCTTTCCAGCCAAAGGCTCCGGAGAAAGCACGGCCGCACACATGGCCGGTGTCGGGTGCCGTACTGACTGGTACATGATGCATGCAACACCGGCCTCCCGAGCGGTCGCCGCAAAGAGCTGGGGCGCCGTGTAGTCATGAGGATGCAACCAAGCGGCAGTATCCGAGTTGAAAGGGGGGGCACGCAGGTCAATGCTCTCAGCGGTGAGATCGAGATGGAATACCCCGTGCAGACTCTGCTGCTTTTCCATCTGGCAGGTAGAGCGGGTGATGAACCGGTGGCGCCAGTAGGCGACCTCAGCGGCGGCGGTTTTTACCGCGCCGGCGCCATAGAACACTCCAGGATCTCCGGGAGCACGGAACCTGGTGGCCAAATCAGCATTTGGTCGAACCTGGAAACACTCAGCCACCAGCGGGTGCAACGGCTGGGGCCGGGATGCCTCGTACTCGCCAAGAATGGTGGCCAGGACTTGGGCTTCGGCCAACGTCTCGACCACCTGCATTCGATCCGCCGGAACCATGCGCCAGAGGCGGACCGAGCGGAGACGGATTTCAGGCGAGATAACTGTAGGCTTCCAGGTAATCGGTGACACTAATTATACCTCGTGCAGTTTGCATGATTTCCAGCGGCGTGCCCTTGAGATCGAGATTGTCGCTGGTGAGCCATGCGTGGAGGTTGGCATCGGTGCTCGCAAACAGGCGCAGCAGGGCACGGTGGAGTTTAACCAGTTCCACGGCAAACTCCCATTCCTTCTGCTTGCTCCGCACCAACTCATACCGCCCACTGCGGAGCCGGCTGGCGTTGGCTTCGCTCATCCCGAGAATGGCCGCCAGTTCCCGGTTTTTCAACTGCAATTGGGCGGCTACCGCAACTACGGCCTTGGTCAGGACCGCTTCGGGCCGTGGCGCCGGGATACTGTCTCGGATGGTTACCGGTTGGCTTATCATTGCATTACCTCCATTTGCTTGCAATTGAAATATTACGCCGTATTTAGTTCACACGCAAGCAGTTTGTCTGTTGAATATCCAACAGGCCATTCCAAACGAAATAAGGTGAATCCGGAGATTGAATATAGTTTGAAAGAAAATTGCCGGTTGAGGCGTCTTGGTAGGGTGAGGGGGCAAGGTCGGGTGAAAATGAGGGGTATTGGTTGCACCTGGTCGTCATACCGGGAAGGTCGTATCCGGCGCCCCGTTTTTCTGTTAGCGTCTGTGTTCCGTAGTGAAGTTACCGGAATGGTAATTGAAGAAAATCGGTGACAATCAGGGAACGTTTTGTGCCGACCAGAGATGATTCGGGTGATTTTGATAAGTCAATCGGTTTGTCGGCATCCGGTCCGGTCGGAAGTAAAGAGGTTACGTCCGCTGAGCCCGCGTCCCCTCCTTCTCTTCTTCAGCGCACCTGATTCCGGAGGTATTCCAGGCTATCGGCAAGTTGGTTAATCTTCTGCCGCAGGGTATTCTCATTGCTGAGATACGGAGTTTTGCGGGTGGTTTCTTCCATAATTGCGGCTGCCGCCACCAGGCCCGTGTTCTGACGATTACAGGATGCCATCATGAGTAAGCGCGTTCCCAGAAGGAATAAACCGTGATTAATATCGCACAGGGTGCGGTGACATACATTTTGATCCTTCCGCCATCTACGGGCACAATCGGCAAGGAGAGCGTCAGTTGATGGTTGCGCCACGGCAAAATTACGGCCACGGAATGTCAACGTCATCGCACGAAAGGATTCCAAGGCCGATGTCGGAGGGAGGATTACCGGTACATAAGGGAGCCCGAGCGACCGGGTCCAATCTACCCACTTGAACGTGTTGATCTCGGCTGATGTTACGAGCGGAAGCCATGGCACCCGCAAAGTATCCGCCACAATAGCAGCATGCATGGCATCGGCAAGCACCAATCTCGCCCGTCTAATTCGTTGAATACTCTCCCGACTCTCGCTACGGGGATCAATAAGTTCTACCCCTGCCATGACACAGATCTCGTGCCAGATACCGGTTTCCATGGCATAATGATGGGGCATGAAGACGACACCATGGCGTTCGGATTCGGGAAGTGGGGTACACTCCGGAAGCATGGCCAACAAAGCCGCACCATCAGTAACGGCTTTGGCCGATGGAAGGGCTAAAATTTGTGCCGTGAGCGGCCCGCGAACGGAGAGAACCTGCCACGTAGTCCCACCGAAGCCACGTGGCGGTGACTGATACCCTGCCCCACTGCCGAAGACCACCGTCTTTTGGGCAGATGGGATAGTGCGATCCAGAATCGTCCCTATTCCCACCAGCAGCGTGTTATCGCCGGCGTCCCACCCGGCAGGAAGGAGGCGATCCCACAGCCAGCCATTAAGGTCATCGCCGAAATTACCCTGTCGAGCATGATAATAATGTAACCGCATGGCACGATGCTCCACACTGAAAGAAGGCTGGCGTTACGGGTGCCGGTTACTCCTCGTAACATAATCTGTAAGATCACCATCAAACCGGTAGCAGTGATGTAATTCTACCGGGGAACCCTGCCTGC
>CAIUUR010000402.1 GCA_903902345.1 uncultured Geobacteraceae bacterium
CGTGGTGGGGTGACCGAAAAAAAACTGTTTACTTGCAGATAGAATTCACTTATTGTTTCCGATTATCAAGAGGTTTCGTTTCATTTGCCGGTGGCGGATATGTTTCAGCCTAACCCCGGTGCATCTTGGGCGAAGCCGGGCGGCGTCAATGCCGGGAACCGAGCAGAGGGGGAGTGATCATGGATGCCGAGAAACTTGGCTATTTTCGAACGGTCCTTAACGATGAGATGAGGCAACTCCTTCAGGATGCGGGGAAGACCGTCTCAGAGATGACTTCAGATACAACCAACTTCCCCGACCCCAACGACCGGGCCACTCAGGAGTCGGACCGAAGCTTCGAACTGCGCATCCGTGACCGGGAGCGGAGGCTCATCAACAAGATAACCGAGGCCTTGGAGCGGATTGACGCAGGAGAGTTCGGCGCTTGCGAAATCTGTGGTGAGGCAATTGGTGAGGCCCGTCTCCGTGCCCGTCCGGTGACCACCTACTGCATTGACTGCAAGATGGAACAGGAACGTCAGGAAAAACGTCCGTAACCTTTCCACGGGGAGGATGCGGGGAATCCGGAGTCTTTGATATGCCCCTGTCAGACAAGTATACGGTGCTGAGCAGTGCGGTGCGGATTGCGAACTCCGGAAAGCTCTCCTATGAGGCCAGACTCCAGGGAATCATCAGCCTTATCTCCACCTCGCTCCCTCTCCACTCCGTCGCCATCTATCTGGTGGACGAAGACCGCCGCAATCTCACCCTTAAAATAACCGATATTTTGCACGCACCACCATCCGTATGTTGCATCCCTTTTGGCGAAGGGATTGTCGGACGTTGCGCCCTGGAAAAGGCGATGGTTACCCTGGACAACGACGCCGCCCATCCTGAAGAGTGGCGTAGCGGAGCCGAAGCGGGTTTTGTTGCTATCCCTCTACTGGATGATGGTCGTCTTTACGGGGTGCTTTCGCTGGGGACCCGGCACCGTAACGGATTTACCGCGGTTGACCGAACACATCTGGACGACCTTGTAGCCATCATCGCGGGGGTTGTGGACAGTTACATCACTAGCCAATGGGCCGATCGGCGTACGATCATGATGGAACAGATCGCCGATCTGGTGAAAATTCTCAATCGATCCCTTCATCCCGAGATGCTCGTGCCGCAGATTCTGCAGGCCAGTCATCGGGCCACCGACGCCTGCTGCACGGTGCTCCGACTCCTCCCCAATGACGACGGTATCCCCGACGGGGTCTTTCACAAGGTCAAATTCCGTTACCGAGATCAGATTGGGACGTTTTTGCAGATAGAGGGTAGCTGCCACGGCAGGGTGGTCGCCACTGGTTTCTCGCTTTTGGCCACCGACCTCATTGCCGATGAGGATATCCCCCCCTCCTACATCTCGGTGCCGCTCCTCTTCGAATCCCGTCACATGGGGACGCTCACTTTTTTCGGCAAGTCAGGGGAAGGGGTTTCTCCGGTCAATTATAATGAGGAAGAGAGGGAGCTTTTTTTTAATCTGGCGACCCTTATGGCCAACGCCCTGGAGAGCGGGGCCAACTATCGCAAGATGGTGCTCCTTGCCCGGAAAAACCAGGACAAGGTCAGGGAGCTTCTCCTCCTCTACCGGGTGGGAAAGACCATGCTTTCCACCATCAAGCTGGGTGAGCTGATCAGTCTGGTACTCTCGGCCCTCACCGCCGGTCCAACTCCCTATTTCGACCGGGCCATGCTGTATCTCCTCGACGAAAAGCGGCAGAACATAGAGGGGAAGTTCGGGGTGACCCGGGAGAGTGTGGGGGAAGGGGTCCTGCTGCATGATGAGGATGAAGAGTGTCCCTGGTGCCATCCGGGACAGCTGCAGGAAATCCTTGAGCGTCAGTCTGCTTCGTCGTTTTGCGCCGAGGTCAGAAAATCGAGGCTTCCCCTGGATCCCCTGAAGAATATCTGTTCCCGGGCGGTTTTGGAAAAACGAGTGATTCATGTTACCGACATCACTCGGGAGGAGATTATCGACCGAAAGTTGGTGGAGCTGTACGGTAGCAGTGAGTTCGTCGCCGCGCCGCTCATCGCTCAGGATCAGGTGATCGGCATCCTGCTGGTGGATAATTCCCTGAGCGGCAGGGGGGTGGGTGAGGACGAAATTCGTTTTTTGCAGCTCTTTTCCCACCAGGCGGGAACCGCCATTGAAAACTCCCTCCTCTATAATCGTCTGGAGGTTGCCAATCGGCAACTGAGTGAGACCCAGGAGCGGCTCATTCAGGGTGAGCGTCTGGCGGCAATCGGCGAGATGGCTGCCAGTATCGCTCACGAGGTAAAGGGTCCCCTGGTTTCCATCGGCGGATTTGCCCGTCGCCTGACCCGGAAGGCGCTTCCGGAGTCCGATGAGTGGCGCTGTGCGGACACCATCGTTCGGGAGGTTTCCCGCCTGGAAAACCTTCTCACCGACATCCTTTCCTATTCCAAGAAAAGCACCATCTGCTACACCCCCTGTTCCATTCTGGATATTGTGGAAGAGTCTCTGGCATTGGTTGTGCACTCATTCCAGGAAAACCGGATTACTGTCCGGGTGGATCCGGATCGAGATCTGCCGCCGTTTTTGGGGGACAGCCAGCAGCTCAAGCAGGTGTTTATTAATATTTTCATGAATGCTCAGGAGGCGATGAAAGGGGAGGGTGAGATGGACGTTTCAGTCCGCAGTACTACTCTTGATGGGGCGCCTGCGGTGGCTGTGGCGACGAGCGACACGGGAAAAGGGATACCTCAGGAGATTCTCCGGAACATCTTCAGTCCATTTTTCACCACCAAGGCTACCGGCACTGGTCTGGGGCTCCCCATTGTCCATCGCATCATCACCAATCATCTGGGAAGGATTGATGTTTGTGATCGTCCGGGGGGGGGGACGGTATTTACCGTCATTTTACCGCTCCATTCCTGAGGAAGTGCAATTTTCCTCTTTGCAACGGGGAGCGATTGCGTTATGATGCAGGCATAAATTTCATGGGGTTGTAGCTCAGTTGGGAGAGCGATGCGTTCGCAACGCATAGGCCAGCGGTTCGATCCCGCTCAGCTCCACCAAATAAAACAGGCACTTACGTTAACTCGTAGGTGCCTTTTTTGTGGTCTGTGACCTCGTGCAACCTCTGGTGCAACCTTCTGTGCCTCTGCTGTTCGGTCTACCCACGCATGGCGTTTTGATTCAACCGATGAGTGGCAGTCGAAAGAACAGACCATCCGCCTTGCTCTGACAGCTTGTACTTACGGTGGTTCACGCTCGTGGATGTCTGCCCTCATTGTTCCCGCCGATTGGCTGCGCTGATTTTTGACGGTCCGTTTATGGCCTGCCGCCACTGTCTCAATCTGACTTATGCAAGCTGCAACGAGGACGCGCTTGTACGAAGTTTTTGGAAACGGGACAAGTATAAGGCTAAAATGGGGGGCAACGGAAATCTCCCGTCCGAGAAACCAAAGGGGGTGCACTGGCAGACCTGGATTCGGTTATCTGACCTCTATCATGAGACACAGGGCCTTGGCTTACAAAGGGCCGCCGAGCGGTTTCAGCTCAAGTTGTAACGTATCTTCAAACAGTTATTCCTTCACCGCCTCCGAATACCACTGGAACATTTCCGACAGAAAAAACTTGCCGAAGCCGGGGTCCGTCTCGGTTTTGGTCATGAAACCGAGGAACTCGTCGGCGGAGGCGAGAAATGCCTCGTTGATGCTGTTCTTCAGCTTCTCCCGTCGTAGGTGCTCAATACTGTCGGTGGTGAAGGCGGCGCGTAAAGAGTCATCACCTTCCAATTTGTCCTTAATGGCATGTATCACCCGGTCCGCTTCCTCGAAGACGATCCCGTACTCTTCGTTCAACTTCTGCACGATGATCTTTATCTTTTCCTGCTCTTCCGGCTTTCCCCTGTGGCCGTCGTCATCCGTCGGTTTGAGCGTGCCATCCTCCGCCTCCAGGGTGACACAACCATTCTGCTCTTCCTGTACCCGGTACTTGTCCATGTCGATCATTTCGATTATTTCCAACGGCAGGGTCTGCTTCTGGTAGGGGAGCTGACGCAGAAGCAGTTTGGCAAAGAGGTAGAATTTTTCCAGAGCCGTGTCCGTGAAGGTCATTATCTGGCTGATGAAACTGTACTGCCGTACGTACCGAGCGGTTTCCTTGCGAAACTTCTCCTGGGCCTGCGCCTTCAGTTTCTCGTACTCCTCCTCTCCCTTATGTTGCGCGGCGAGTTCGTTATATCCGGTTTCGACGATCCGCTGGAAGAATGGTTGCAACTTGTCGGACGTCACTTTTTTCACGATGAACAGATCGATAAACTGCTCAACATCCTCCGGGGTAAAGACGCGCATCTGCTCCAGGGTGTACTTGAGGTTGTACAGTTTGTTCGGGTCGATGGTCCCTTCCAGTTCGGTCCGCTGGTAGTAATCCTGGAATGATGCCCGGATTGTTTCCTGGTCGTTGACGAAATCGAGAACCAGGGTGTCCTGTTTTAGCCCCAGAAAGGGCCGGTTCAGGCGGCTCAAGGTCTGCACCGCCGCTACCCCGCCCAATCTCTTGTCCACGTACATGGTATGCAGCAGCGGTTGGTCGAATCCTGTCTGAAATTTGTTGGCCACCACGAGCAACCGCTGAACGGGATTTTTGAAGGCCTCGGCGATCTCTCCGGCGCCGGGCGGATTCATGTTTTCCTCGGTGTACTTTCTGTCATCGATGGTCACCGTGCCGGAAAACGCCACCAGTACCCCATAGGGGAGTTGTTGCTCCCGCAGCACTTCGTCCAACATCTGCTTGTACAGCACGGCATGGGCGCGGGAATGGGTCACCACCATCGCCTTTGCCTGCCCCGCAATTTTGTGGGCGCTCTTACGGGTGAAATGGTCAACGATGATATGCGCCTTACGCTTGATGGCGAACTCGTGCTGATCCACATACTGCAACATCAGTCGCCGCGCCTTCAGCTTCTCCACCTCCCTTTCCCCCTCGGCCTTTTCGTTTTCGATCAATTCGAAGTAGGTTTTGTAGGTGGTGTAGCTTGCCAGCACGTCGAGTATGAACCCTTCGGCAATGGCTTGGCGCATGGTGTACTGGTGGAAGGGGAGATAACGTTTTTCCACCAACGGATCGGGAGTGCCGAACAACCTGAGGGTCTTATCCTTGGGGGTGGCGGTGAAGGCGAAGAATGAGATGTGGGGGAGCTTCTGACGCGCCTTCTGGATCTTTTCCAACTCATCTTCCAGGGGATCACTGGGCTCTTCATCATCGCGTTCCAGCGCCTTCTTCAAATCCTCGTCGCTGGTCAATACCAGCTTGAGATCCTTCACGTTCTCGCCGGTCTGGGAGCTATGGGCCTCGTCAACCACGAGAGCAAACCGTTTGCCCGGCAGTTTGGCAATCTCGCCGATAAAGCCGAACTTCTGCAAGGTGGTGATGATAATTTTGTCACCACGCTCCAGAGCCGCCACCAACTGCCGGGTATTGCGGTCGATCTTCTTCACCGTCCCGTTGATTTTTTCGAACTGCTTGATGGTCTCCTGTAACTGCCGGTCCAGCAGCCGCCGGTCGGTGATGACGATGATGCTATCGAACACTGGCTGATTGTCGGCGCCACAGAGGTTGGCCAGTTGGTGTGCCAGCCAGGCGATGCTGTTGCTCTTACCGGAACCGGCGCTGTGTTGGATCAGGTAATCGTGACCGCTGCCGTTGGCCTTGGCGTGGGCCAGTAGTTTGCGAACCGCCATGAGTTGATGGAAGCGGGGGAAGATCATCTTCTCCTTGCCGCTCTTCTCGTGCCGTTCAAGGTGCAGGTAATTCTGGATCAGAAGGAGCAGTGAATCGGCCCGCAGGATTCCGCTCCGGGTCTCGCCGTCTTCGTCTCTGAAGTCGTCCCAAAGGTAGGACGAGGCGAACCGCTCGTAGATGATCGGATTATGGGTGTCCCGGTTAAAGGGGAGAAAGGCCGTCTCCTTGCCGTCGATCTTGGTCGTCATGTAGACGGCATCATCATCCAGGGCGAAATGAACCAGACAGCGCTTCCAGAATTGTTCATTTCGGTCGCGGCGACGATACTGAGCCATGGCATGTTGCACGTTTTGACCGGTGAAATGATTCTTCAGCTCCAGGGAGACGATGGGAAGGCCATTCAGGAGTAGGACGATATCAACGGACTTGTCGGGCGTTCTCGTGGAGAAGTGGAGCTGACGCATGACGCTGAAGCGGTTTCCCTCGTAGGAC
>CAIUUR010000403.1 GCA_903902345.1 uncultured Geobacteraceae bacterium
CCAAGCCGCTCATGGCAGGAAAGGCGAGGGGACTGGCTCTCCCCCTGATCACGGCCCTATATGCTCTTCTCGATCTTTCCTGACAAACTGTTGCGCTTAGGTGATTCGCGACAAAGAACATCCCAGCAACCGGTCGACTCTATTGGGCCTTCTTGGGAGCACGGACATCCTGTCCGTATTCAAGCGGCTGTAGCACTTGAAAAGCCTTTGATGACATGACAATGATTCACAGATGAAACCGCTCAAAGCGCGGGCAGGATGCCCGCTCTCCCAGGAAAAGCTAATCGACAGATTTTCCTGGGGATATTTTTTGTGGCGAATAACCTTACGTTTCTGCTGCTATGACGGAAGCTTGTTTATCGTAGATTGGAGACATATCAAGTAGGGGTGAAAACTGTTCCCGCTTCACGACGATTTTGCTGTCTTTGACAATTTCATGATTTATTATCCAATTGCTGAGATATTCCATGAGTTCTTTGGTATGCTCTTTTTTGGCGGTTCCTACGATGTCCTGCAGTTGACTCACCTGCCAGGTAAATAGCTTGTGCTCCTGTAAATGGTCAAAATATTCACTGTAGCCGGAATCACGCATGAGACCTTCTTCAGTGGAAAAATGATGCGCTGAAATCGATAATAGACGCTCTATTGATCGGTTGTATTTTTTGTCACCATCACCGTTGATAAAACTATCGTAGAGCTTGTTCAAGGTGTCGAATATTTTTTTATGCTGATTATCGATAATTTCAATTCCGAGAGCATAATCATCTGACCATTGAATTATAGGCATAAAAACTCCGAAACGGACTACCTGTGCTGATAGCATTATGAAGGAAAAACATTTTCAATAGCCGTGCCATAGTTTCTCCAGAGGAGCAAAATGCGTAACATGATGTAATTATTGGTAAAAATATTTTCTTGACGTTTGCGTGACGAGATGGAAAAACGATATATTGCTTTATTGACTCAGATTCAAGCCATTTGGCGTACTTGAAGCGTGTTGATCACCAAAGGGGCAAGGCTCCGAAGGTTCCGGACGCCGCCATACCGTTCCCTGGGAGCCGTTACCTTTCTTGTAATTATGGGGGGATTATCTTTTTTCGGTAAGGTGGCGGTTGCTGTTTTCGGGCTCTATCTTGTGACGAGTGCCGTTGCCTTTGCCGCCTATGGCCTGGACAAAAATGCGGCAAAAAATGGTCAATGGCGAACTCAGGAAAGGACGTTGCACCTTTTGGCGCTGTTCGGCGGTTGGCCGGGCGCCTTGGCCGCTCAGGAGCTGTTTCGTCACAAGTGCCGGAAGTTCTCGTTTCAAATCGTATTTTGGGTTGCCGTTGTTTTCAATTGCACTCTTCTTGGTTGGTTGTTGTTCTGAATATACGAAAAGCCGGCGCTACGGAATAAATTCCGTAGCGCCGGCTTTCGTGTAACATTTCTGCGGGGAATTGTCAGGCGAGAATCTTGTTCAGCGGATATTCGATGATCCCCTGGGCGCCGAGTTTGAGGAGTTCGGGGATGATTCGGCGCACCTCCTTCTCAGGGAGGACACTTTCGATGGAGACCCAGTTCGAGTTATAGAGATGGGCTACGGTGGGGTTGTTAAGGCTCGGCAGGATGCCGGTGATCGCCTCCACCTTTTCGTTGGGGGCGTTCATCTTGAGTCCCACCATGTTCTCCGCGGCCAGGGTCGCCTGAAGCAGGGTGGCGATCTGGAGAATTTTCTCCCGTTTCCAGGGGTCATCCCACGATCCCTTGTTGGCTATCATTACCGGCACTGACTCCATCAGGTCACAGACGATCCGCAGGTTGTTGGCCTTGATGGTGGAGCCGGTTTCCGTCACCTCAACAATGGCGTCACAGAGACCATCCACCACTTTGGCCTCGGTTGCCCCCCACGAAAATTCCACGGTGATGGGAATGTTGCGTTGGGCAAAGTAGCGTTTGGTGAATTCCACCAGTTCGGTGGAGATCACGGCTCCGGCGAGGTCCTCCGGTTTCTGTACCGGTGAATCCTGCGCCACCACCAGCACCCAGCGAACCGGTCGGCGCGACACCTTGGAATAGACCATCTCACATACTTCAACCACATCGGAATCATTTTCCCTGACCCAGTCGCGGCCGGCAATCCCTACGTCGATGGTCCCCCGCTCCACGTATCTCCCCATCTCCTGGGGGCGGATAAGATGACACTTCATCTCGGTGTCATCGATCCCGGGGAAATAGCTCCGCGACGAGATACTCATCTGCCACCCGGATTTCCGGAACAGCTCGACGGTGGCATCTTCCAGGCTTCCTTTCGGGACACCGAATCTCAAGAGATTGCTCATTTTTTATAGACCTCCTTGGGATCGAAGAGCGGGTTGGAATGCTCAACCCATGCGCCATTCTCCCACTTCACATAAAAGCAGCTGCGGTTGCCGGTGTGACAGGCCGCCGGTCCGTTCTGCTTTACCTTAATGATGACGGTGTCGGCATCGCAGTCCGTGAGAACTTCCATGACTTCCTGGGTGTTCCCCGATTCTTCCCCCTTCATCCAGTACTTGTTCCGGGTCCGGCTGAA
>CAIUUR010000404.1 GCA_903902345.1 uncultured Geobacteraceae bacterium
CCTTGAACATCAGGCTGAACGTTGAGTTGTTCCCGCCCGATACACCGCTGAACCATCCCGACGGATTACCACGAACACCCGTGATATTAGAGTCAAACCCGTAGGCATCCGGCGCCGGCGTGTAAGCATAGGGAGCTCCCCCCCCTGGCTGGTTGGAGTAGGTCACCGAGGAGCCATAGGCATAGGTCAAACCACAGGGTGGCGTACTGCTGCAGATAAAGGTAACCGGCGGATTACTGCAACTGTTCGTAACGCAGATGGCCGTATTGGCGTGGATAACGTCGGTTACCACCATCGTATTGTTGTCCACGACCCCCGCTCCGCTGTTGACGACCTGCATGGTATAGAGCATGACCGAACCGGGAATTATTTTGGGATTGATTGTCTCGTTCACGGGATCGGAGAAGGTCTGAACGGACTTGATAACGGTGAGGCTGGGGAGTGCACAGAGGGAGATTGCGATGTTATCGGCATCCAACGTCACGGCTGCGTTACGCGCCAGAGCCCTGCCGGATAGATTTGCGCCGGTGGTGAAGGTAATGCTTTCCATGGCGATAAGAGTGCCGACGAAAGAGCTGGCGGCACCGAGAGTCGCGGAACTGCCCACCTGCCAGAAGACGTTGCATGATTGACCGCCATTGAGCATCTGTACGGAGGAGCTCCCCGCCGTCGTGAGACTGCTCCCTATCCGGAACAGCCAGACCGCATTGGGGTTACCCCCGGCATCAAGTGTTACTTGTCCCGTCAACTGCGCCGGCGCCGTGAGTAAACAATAAACGCCTGGAAACAGCGTCATCCCGCCAAGATCCTGACCGGCCAGATTGAAATTGCACGCCTGGCTGGTAATAGTGTCATAGGCCGAAGTAACGGCCCCCTGGGCGACTTGGGCCGTCGTGTCACCCACATGTATCGTCCCGGTAAAGGTTGCGGGAGGAAAACCGGTGACCGCTGATCCCGGATAGAGACCCAGATCTCCGGTCACGACTGTCGAACCGGTAGAGGTCACCGTTGAGCCGGCCAGAACAGCGAAGCCCTGCGCCGCCCCCAGAGATGGTGCGGTAGCGGCATCAGCTGTGAAAAGGGGGGGTGTGACGGTCATCCCGACAATCAGGATAACGCCGGTAACTTGTGGGAGAGGGAAGTCGAACATCCTGCTTAAAACCAATGTAATATTCATGAAGTAACTCCTCTGGTCACGCGAAACTGTTTCGCCGTAAGCGATCACAGGGGGGGGAGTCCTGCCACCGAATCCCAGAAAATTCAGGCTGAACATTTCTACTCCATTCCCTTACTATAGGTTGGGAAAGGATCAGAAATGCCGTAATTCAACCAACTCCAGCCAACCGCCATCAGCAGACAGCCCCTACATCAAACCTACATCTGCATCAAAGAAGCCTCACGGTAAGCCTGGAGGGAAGCCGGGACACAAAGGTTCCCGTCAACAACTTCTTGAACCCAGTGAGGTCAAACCACTTCATCCCGAGCAATGCAGTTGCGGTAATCGTGAATTTCTCAACCCCACGAAATATTACACTCACCAGCACATGGAACTTCCCGAAATAGCGATGGATGTTACTCACTTTGAGCTATTCAAAGGGAAATGCTCCTGTTGCGGAAAGATCAACATTCCAAGTATTCCTCGGGAATTCCAAACCGGCTACGGGCCGAGACTTACGGCCTTCATTGCCGAGTTGGCTGGTGGCCAAGGTGATAGCCGCACCACGGTGCAGAATCTCTGCGCCTCAGTGTTCAATTTTTCCATCTCCCTGGGCGCAATCCAGAAGGTTCTGGACCGGACCTCGGAGGCTCTCTTGCCCCACTATGAGGCCATCGGGGTTCATGCTCGCCGCCAAGCAGTAAACCATGCTGACGAAACGGCCTGGTACCTCAAGGGAGTGCTCTACTGGCTTTGGGTACTGACCAGTACTTCAGTATCATTCTTCATGATTCATAAGAACAGATCCAAAGTTGCTTTCCTGGAACTGGCGAAAGATTGGGAAGGCATTCTCGTTAGCGACGGCTATCGGCTCTATACAAAATGGGTTGGCAAACGTCAGACCTGCCTGGCTCACCTCATCCGGGACGCCAAAAAACTTTC
>CAIUUR010000405.1 GCA_903902345.1 uncultured Geobacteraceae bacterium
CAAGGTTCAAGGTTCAAGGTTCAAGGTTCAAGGTACAAGGTACAAGGTTGTCAGTCGCCAGTCACCAGTCACGCCCTTGGTCCTTATCACCATTCGCTGTAAGGGGTGCCGTCGGTCCCCTTCAGATCGGAACCGCTCTTCACGTCAGCCACCGAACCCTTGGCCTCCGAACCGTCCGTGGGAGCCGTCGGTGCAACAATGATCCAGGTGTCGCTCTTCTTGGTAAAAGGATCCTTGGGCACCATGGGGAGATATTTCTTTTCCACCAACTCATCCAGGGTGTCGGGATATTTACCCTGATCGGCATAGAAGTGATCGATGGTTCGCCGGATGGAGTAAAGATTCTCCCGGAGCACCGCCTCCCGCGCCTTGATAATGCCGATCTGATAATTGGGGACAGCAATGGCGGCAAGGATGCCGATAATGCTGATCACGATCATCAATTCGATGAGCGTAAAACCGCTCCTTACACTTCGCAGTCGTCGCGCCATCACCAATCCTTGTACTTCGTGCCGTCTATGGCCGTTTCCTCGCTGAGCGAGTAGACATCATAGAGATCTTCTCCGCCCCACTGGCTGCTGTCCGGCTTGTCCTTGTAGGAACGGAGTCCCCACATATCCTTGACTTCCTTGGACTTCTCTCCCCCCTCCTGCTTCTTGGGGTGATGGAACGGATCAGGGGGAATCCTCCTGAGAAATTTCTTCTTCTCCTTGGACAGGCCGCCGAAGTCGTCCCCCTCCACCAGAAGCTCGAAACTCTCCGGGTATCCGGATTTATCCGCTACGTTCTGCTTTTTTCCTTCCTTGAGAGCCTTGTCATACTCATCTTTATATCTGTCGATGGCAGTACGAATCTCCCGCAGGTTGCGGCGAAGCTCCAACTCCTTGGTCCGCCTGGTGGTCATCTGGGCAAGGGGAAATACCACCATCCCCAGCACGGAGAGGATAACCACCGTGACGATCAACTCGATGAGGCTGAGTCCGCGCCTGCCGTGCACTCCCGCGACGAGTACCAACGCCGCCTACTTCACGTCCACAAGGACGTTATAGGGGACCATGAGGATGTTTTTCCCCCCCACCGCGGTGAAACCGACCCCGCTGAACCCCAGGTTGAGGGGCCCGGCATTCTTCGCCTTGAAGGTCGCTTTCAGCAAACCACCGCTCCCCGTCACTCCTCCCACGTCGCCGCTGCGTTGAAGGGCAATCCCCACCTTCCCTCCCGCCGGATCATTGACGGCGCTGAAGGTCGTCGGCTTGCCATCCTGCTTGAGGAAGCCACCCTCGACGGCGCTCACATACTCGGCGAAGATGGGGTCATAGATGAGGGTGAAGGGGGCTTTGTAAAGTTCCTTGACCCCTTCCACCTTGACTTCCACCGTGAACTGTTGGCCCACGCCCACCGTTGCCGGCACATCAAGGCTCATGGAGCCCCGCTCAATGGGCGCCGGCGCCGGAGGAGCCGGTGTCGCCGGGGCCGGGACCGGACGCCGGCCGGACGGAGCCGCCGCTGCAGCACCACTTTCCCTGGGGGGCGCCAGGGATGATTCCGGCTTTTCCAGCTCCGTTTCCGGAGCGTAAATCGCATAAGGATTGGCGGCGGAGGGCTCATCCTCGCGCCCCGACCAGAAGGAGGAGACATCCGAATCGGGGATCATGAGCGCCCGGACGATGCGCGGGGTGATGGCCAGAACCAGCTCCCGCTTGCTCTTGGAATCACTGCTGTTGGTCAGGAGCGGCCCGATGATGGGGATATCGCCCAGGAGCCAGATCTTCTGCTTGCTCTTGGTCACTTCATCTTCCAGGAGCCCGCCGATGATGCTGGTTTCGCCATCCTTGAGATTCAGCACGGTATCCAGATTACGGGTGCCGATGGTCACGACGGTGGTGAGACTGTCCTTCCCCCCCACGGTATCCTTGCTGAGGATGTTGCTCACCTCCAGACTCAGCTTGATGGTGATCTCGTTGTTGAGCTGGATGGTCGGTTCGGCGTTGACCTTGACCCCCACATCCACGTACTGGACGTTGACGTTGGTCCCCCCCACGCTCCCCGTGGTGGAGGTGGTGGTGATGGGGACGCGGGAGCCTACGTTGAACTTGGACTTTTCCCGGTTTTTGACCCGAACCTTGGGATTGGAGAGGACTTCACCGTTGGAGATACTCTTGCCGAAGTTGTAGGTGGCGCTGGGAACGGTGAGAAAGGCATTGTAACCGTTCCAGGCGAACATATTCAGCAGATTGGTGTCCGGCGTAATGGTGGTGGTCGTGGTGCCGGTGGCGGCGGACGTGGTGGTGGCGCCGCTCAAAGTATCGGAGAGGAACTGCCCGTTCTTCACGGCGGAGGCGGAGACGGCGTAGCGGCTGAGAGCCAGGCCGAAGTTGGCCTGATCGCTCTTGCTCAGCATGAGAACCTCGATATCCAGCAACACCTCGGCCTCGGGAATATCGTTGGCGTCGATGATCTTCTGGGCCACATCCACCATCTCCGGAGTGTCCCGGATGACCAGGGCGTTCAGGTCTTCGTTGACGTAGACCTTCTTCAGCTGGAGCATGGTGCGGAGGAGATTCACCGCCTTCTTTGCCTCCAGGGTCGTCAGGTACATGGTCTTGACCACCAGCTCGTCGTACTGCTTGCTCTTGTCGGGGGTCCGGGGGAAGAGGATGATGGTGCTCTCGTTCAGAACCTTCTTCCCCAGCTTGCTCAGGTTGGTGATGATGTCCATGGCCTGGTTAAAGGAGGCGTTCTCCAGGAAGATGGTGATATTCTGGTCTTTCACCGTATCGTCAAAGATAAAGTTGATGCCGGAAAGCTGGGAGAGGATGGAGAAGACGTCGCGGGTCCGGGCATCCTTGAACTTGAGGGTGATCGGCTTGTTGGATTTCAGGTTAAGCTCAAAGCCGTCCAGCTTCGTCCGCTTGCTTTGACGGAGCCGGTCGTAGGCGCTCTTTGCTTCCTTATTATCGGGATAGATGGAGAGAGCCTGCCGGTAGCTCCGGTACGCCTCCTTCTGCTTGTTGTTCTTTTCGTAATCCCGCCCTTCCTTCAGGTAGAGGTCCGAATCGCGCAGCTTGGTCAACAGATGAACCCTCTGCGTCGCCCGCTTGAGCGTGGGGTCCAGGGCCTGGGCCGACAGGTATTCCCGCAACGCCGGATCAAACTCCCCCTCTTCGTAGAACTTGTCCCCTTTTTTCATATGCGCCTGGCCGGCCTTTTCGCTGGTATCCAGAAAAGCCATCCGATATTCGGTGGAATCGGGGTTCTTCTTTACGGCTTCGGCGTACTTGAGAACCGCTTCGTCCAGGCTCCCCTCCGACGCCAGCTCTTCGCCTCGGGAATAAAGGGAACGTCCCGCAGTACATCCCCCCAGGAAGAAGAGGGCGCCGGCGAGTAGGTAGAGGAATGTTTTCTGCCGCATCGGTTACTCCTTTATCCGGACGTCGCGGGGTTCCGCTGACGTCATCGCCGAGAAAGCCGGCGCATCCGTGAATCTGCTGCTACTCACCCTAGGGAGACTCCTCCACCACGGGAAGCTCTCCCGCGGGTCGTGGAGGGATATTCCGATCGGGACGACGGGAACGTGGGCTCTGCGGTGACGGTAACGTGCTGCTGCCTTGAGGTGGCGCCTTCAACGTCTGGTTATCCACCAGAGGAATGACAATCTCGGTGTTTTCCCCCCCCAGCACCCGGATCGTCAGTGCGTCATCGGTGATGGCCGTCGCCTCGTACTTGCCGGCAATACGATCCCCTTTCTTCACCAGGAAGATCTCCTTGTTCTTGGAGAGAAAGATCGTCTTCTTCCGTTCCTTCTCCAGAAGTCCCAGAAAGGTGAATTGAGCCAGTTCCCGCTCCAGGGGAGAAACGGTGGGGAGCGCCACGGGAGGAGGCGGGGGAGGAAGCGGTGGCGGAGGCGGTGGAGGAGCCGGAGTCACCCGCTTCACCGGGGGGAGCTTGCTCAGGTCGCGAAAGATGGGAGCAAAGATGTTTTTCTTGAATCCGGTGAACCCCGCCCCGTTTCTTTCCAGGAGATCAAGACGGACGCGTCCCTCCATCCCCGGAGTGTGATTGCTCTTTTTAGCCGGAACGGCGGCAGGGGCCCCGCTACTTTCCACCCGTTCCTGATGGGGAAAACGGAAGAAACTGTAGCCGACGGCGCAGATCAGAAGCGCCAGCAGGATAGCCAGGATCAGTCGCTGCCGGTTCATGGGGCCACCGCCTGGAGATAGATTGTCAGAGTCAGCTTCAGGTCGACCATCTCCTCGGTAGTACGCATTCCCGCCAGGGAGAACTGATCCACCACCACCAGTTCCTTGAACCGCTGAAGGTCGGCGAAATAGCTTTTCACCTCGGCGTATTTACCCGCCACGGAGAAGGTGAGCGAGTAATCCACCAGGCCGCCGCTGGGGACCGGGTTCGGTTTATAGGTGACACCGGAGACAGCCAGTCCGCTGTCCTGTGCCGCTTTCAGGATCTCCCCCACGACACGGGCAAAACTCTTCCGCGGCGGCGCCATCCCCTGGAACGTCGCCAGATCCGATATCCCCTGGCGATATTGCCCGGAGATATCCCCCCCGCCGGAAGCCAGCAACCGCTGCTGCTCATTGCGGCGAATCTGGAGTTCCTCCATGCCGGGCGACTGCCAGAGCAGGAGATAGGCCGCCAGGAGCAGGTTCAGGAGGAGGAGCAACCCCAGGAGCAGCATACTCTTACGGCGAGCCCTCATGATATCCAGGATTAATTTCATAGCTTTGTCACATCAGCCTTGCAGCTCACGCTGAAGGAAACACCCTTCTGCGTCTCATCCGCCTTGGCTTCGGCCTGACTGAGAAGGTAGATATCGGTGAAGAACTTGGAATCCTCCATGTTTTCCAGAAATTTTCTCATAAGGCCAAAGTTTCTCGCCACCCCGGAGATGGTCAACTTTCCATCCTTCAGGGAAGGTTCCAGAGAGGTCACCATGACTCCATCGGGGACCACGTTCTCCATCCAGGCCAGAAAACCGAGCCAGTTGAAAGACTTCCGGCGGATGATGTTGTTGGCGAACTTGATTTTCCCCAGAAGTGACTGGTACTCCTTGTCGGAGATCCCCTTGCCGCTGGCCCTGACCCGGGCATCCACGGCGGCCAGCTCGCTTCGGAGCTTTTCCTCCCGATCAGAATTCCCCAGAGCAGTGAAGGCTAACCCCGCCGCCGACAGCGTCAGGAGGATGCCGGCGCCCGCCAGGAACAGGTTAACCTGGCGGGAATTGATATAGGTTCGAGTGGCGAGATTCAGGGTAAAACGCATCAGAACCCCCTCACGGCTGCGCCCAGGGACGCCGACAGGATAAAGGCGGCAGAGCTGTTCAGGGCGATGCCGGGTGAGGCCTGGACGAAGCGGTGCGGTTCCAGGAGGAGCGGATCGGCAGCGGTGGCCTCGGCGACGATCTCCCGCAGCTCCCCCCAGAGGCTCTCCGGAGCGATGCAGAAACAGCTCCCCAGCTCACGGAGGGGATTTTTTTCCCGGTAGACCAGGAGGGTGCTGCTGATCTCCTGAAAAAGGCGCGCCCCATCGAACTCTCCTCCCGGCATCTCCTTGCTTCGGTAGAGTTCCAGAACGCCGTCATAAAAGATCATGATCCCCAGGGAGCCGCCGAAGCAGGAAAGGAGGACGCAGGTTTCGGTGGGTTCGATCCTCCGGGCAAAGAGCCGGTAAAGGTTGAAGGAGGTGAAATCGATGGCGTACGGTTCCAGTCCCGCCTCCGTCAGGAGATCCTCCATCTGGGTGATGACCGGCTTGGCGATGAGGGAGACCAATGCGGTCTGCTCTCCGGAATCCTTCTCCCGGATGATCTGATAATCCAGGTGAGTCTCCTGCATCTCCAGGGAGCTGTGCTTCTTCAGTTTCCACCGGATGATCCCGGCCCCCTCCTCATGGCTCCGGAACCGGGTCTCCAACTCCACCAGCATGACCCTGCCGCAGGCATCGGGAAGGGAGACGGAGACGCGACTGCTCTTGGTCTGGAGTTTGTGCCATGCCGCCCGAACCTGGGTGATGAAGAGGGGGGGGAGGAGAACCATGGGCTCCTTGTGGGAGATCCGGACCATCTCCGGCGGGAGGGGAGCCACAGCGAAGGCGTCCAGCAGGAACTCCTCCTTCCGGCGTGAAACCAGGGAGAACTTCATTCCCTCCCGGCCGATCTCCAGACCCAGTGATTGTGACTTAAAAAACATAAAAATCCGGTTCAGGGTTCAGGGTTCA
>CAIUUR010000406.1 GCA_903902345.1 uncultured Geobacteraceae bacterium
GCTTCGGGGAAGAGCTTCCCTGCGGCGACCATGGCTCCCAGGGAGTCGAAATCGGCGTTGATGTGAGTCGTGATGACATCCATGGGGGGATTGTGCCACAGAGCGGGGGAAGTGAAAAGGACTGAATTGCATCCGGTTCCGGGATGAGGCGGCGCGCTTCTTTACACCGGGGGTGGATTCATGATAAAGGTCGTGCATGGGTACAAGGGGATGATGCGATCTGGAGCGAAGCTCTCCATAGTCTGGGTGAAACCGGAGCTTGCCGGCGAGGAGTGGGAGTTTTTTCACCATCCCGCCAAGCAGGAGTTCTACCGACGGACGGAGATAGAGTGGGAGGACCTTGCCTCCGCCTTTGACGGAGGGAAGATGGAGCCGTATCCCCGCTCCGACCGAATCTGCGGGATGCCGGTGGCTCTCTCTTACCACACCTACGATGATTATAGTCGTTGGTTGGCTCGAGCCAAGCGGGGGTATCGGCGCAATTACACGAAAATGGAGGAGGGACTGCAGCGGGAAGGGGAGTTGACTCTGCCGGCCCCCATCCTCCTCTGCCGTGAGGGGGAAGCGCTCCTCTTTGCCGGCTACCGGCGGCTCTGTCTGGCCTGGAACTACGGGATGATCCCTTATGTCTGGCTGGTGACGTTGGATAGTTAAGCAAGCTTTTGGTGTAAACCGTGTAAACCAAAAAGAATGATCCGCTTTGATCCGTTAAAATCCGTCTTATCCGTGTGCTGGTTTGCTATTCCTTTGAATGAAGGCAACTCGTGAGGTTTCCATGTACAACTGTCGACTGTCGCTATCTTCTCTTATTCTGCTCCTCTTGACCCTTGTCGGTGCCCCTGTCCAGGCGGCCAGCACCATCGAGTCTGCCGGCGATGCGATTCAGATCGCCCTCCCGGTGGCGGCGGCCGGCCTGACCCTCTACCGTTGGGATACGACGGGGGGGGTGCAACTGGCCGAGTCAGCGGTTCTCTCCACCGGTGCGACCTATGCCCTGAAGTACACGGTGAACGCCACCCGCCCCAATGGCGGCAGCCACTCTTTTCCCTCCGGGCACGCCTCCGTCTCATTCATGTCGGCTGAGTACCTGCGTAACCGGTACGGCTGGGAGTACGGCGTTCCGGCGTATGCCCTGGCCTCCTTTGTTGCCTACAGTCGGGTTTACGCCGATCAGCACTACGCCAGAGACGTGGTTGCCGGCGCCGCCATCGGCATTGCCAGCAGCTATATCTTCACCAGCCCCATAAAGGGGATGACCGTACAACCGACGGTGGATGCCGGATATTACGGATTGAAACTGTCGCGGCTCTGGTAGAGCAAAAGGAAATTCAAATGTCCGATTATCTTGTCCGTATCATGACGAAATCGGGAAGCATCCGGGGCCTGGCCTGCGTCAGCACGGAACTGGTGGCTGAAGGGGCACGGCGGCACGGTACGCTTCCCACGGCGACCACTGCCTTGGGGCGGGCGCTCACCGGCGGCGCACTCATGGGTGCGCTCCTGAAGAGCGACCAGCGGGTGGCGCTGAAGTTTGAGGGGAACGGTCCCCTGGGAAAGATTCTTGTGGAGGCCCAGAGTACCGGTGCGGTGGCAGGGACCGTGGGGAATCCGGATGTGGATCTCCCCTTGAACAAGGGGAGAATCGACGTGGCCGGCGCCCTGGGGAGGGCCGGTTTTCTCACGGTGACCAAGGATCTCCGGTTGAAGCAGCCGTATCAGGGGACTGTCCAGCTGGTCTCCAGTGAGATCGGCGAGGATCTGGCCTACTACCTCACCGAATCGGAGCAGGTTCCCTCGGCTGTGGGGCTGGGGGTCTTCGTGGAGAAGGACGGCTCCGTGGGGGCAGCCGGAGGTTTTCTGATCCAGACACTTCCGCCCCAGGACGAAGAGATTGTTCATCTGCTCATGGAGCGGATCGGCACACTTCCGACCCTCTCGGAGCATTTTCGGGGAGGAGGCACACCGGAGCAACTCCTGGAGCTCCTCTTTGCGGGTATACCCTATGAAACCATCGAAAAGCGGGTTGTCGCTTTCCATTGTACCTGCAGCAAGGAAAAGGGGGAGCAGGCGCTCCTGACGCAGGGGAGGGAGGAGCTGGAGGAACTGGCGAAGCGTGATGACGGGATCACGGTGACCTGCGCCTTTTGCCAGGAGATCTGGAGCTACACTCCGGAAGAGATCGGGGTGCTTTTTGAGGAAGCCACGGCGCCGGCGGCGGAAGATGAAGGTGAATCCGGGGAAGGGTGCCATTGAACCGGAAAGGTTGTCATCCTGCTCCTTGCCCATCTCCTGATCTTAAGCATGTCATCCTGCTCTTGATCCTAAGCTTGTCATCCTGAACGAAGTGAAGGATCTGCTTGGTTCCCAAAAAAATATCTTGACGCTGAGCTCCTCATTGGGGTATATATTGAAGTCCGCCGCGCAGCATAACAATGAGTCCCCTTCGTCTAGCCCGGCCCAGGACACCGCCC
>CAIUUR010000407.1 GCA_903902345.1 uncultured Geobacteraceae bacterium
AGGGTCAGAAGATTCCAGAGATGATACGGATCATTACCGTTGAGGTAATCCTGAAGGTCGCTGACGCCGTTGCGGTTGCTGTCGCCACTGCCGTCATCGCCGGGGTGGAGTCGCTGCCACTCTGCCAATGAGGGGGCAACAACGGAAAGAGCAAGGGTAACGATACTTCCCTGCTCCGGGACCACCACTGATTGAATCATCTTGGTTCCCAGGTAGAAGGTTGCCTTATCCCCGCTCCGGGCGGCGCCGGCGACCCGTGGTTCCACCGAGTCCATGGGGAGCCGGAGCAGATAGTTCGACGTGCCGTCCACGGTCGTCGTTTTAAGGACGGTGCCGTCGGCATCGAGTTTCAAGGTAATCACACTCCCGGCGCTGCCGCCGGTTACCGCGCCGAAGTAGACGACATCAGGCTCGGTAATGCGGGCGAATCCCTCGCGCCCGCCCCCCACCGTGAGGAGCAGGGCGACGATGAAAGCAGAGAATGTTCTGACGGGCTTCATGGTTGGCGTATGTTTGGTCATGTCAGTTCCCCGAGTACGAGTAGGTCTGGAAGTAGAGCCTGATATCACTGATACTGTTTATAAAATTGTCCAGGCCGACATCGGAATCCGCCAGGAGATAGCCGCCGGGGATGATCAGATACCATGAGGTATTCCAGACGGAACGGCCGATCAGACTGCTGTCGGTATTCATTTGGGCCAGTTGTTCCGCTCCCAACCCGCTGACTCCCGAATCGTTGTAGGCGCGGATGCTGGAGAATCTCCGAATGTCCCCCAATACCCCGCTCAGAGAGTTGTTTAACGGAGAAAAATCGGCGGCGCTGATTTCGTCCGTGGTCAGGGGAAACGGCGCCGGCAGCTTCTGGTCGGTAACCTTCCATGATCTCGTATCGAAGCTGTTGCCGGCGGGGAAACGGAGAATATCGGAGCCGGCAGGAACCAGATAGGCTCGTGGGGTCGATGACAACCCGGCCTTGTCATACCCCTTGAACCAGAGCCCGACGGAGCGGATCTTGGTGGCAAACCGGCTGGGGTCGTAGCTGCTGTCGCCGCTCCCCAGCGGTAAGCCGAAAAAGTTGGTCCCGGATTCAACGTGAGTGCTAAACGGGATAACCAGGCCAGGCTGGGGTTTGGTCATGTCGGCAAAAGGGCGGCAGTAGCGGCGATACGCATCGATATTGTTGAGGTCAGCCTTCTTGTAAGAGAGCAGGGCGCTCTTCCAGGCGGCATTGCTGTCTGCCTTCAACCGTGACAAAGAGTTTCGCAGGGAAAAGGGAGTCGCTTCCGTCTGGGGATTATTGAATCCCATCTGTGACTTGTAGACACTGAAATTCGAATTGAGTCGTGCCAGTGGATTGGCCAGGCCTCCCCCGCCTGCCTGGGGAATTCCGTTTGTTATGACTCCCGGCGAGCGCTGCCGGGTTATGTCGTCGAGGAAACTCGCACCCGTGGTCGTGTCCGAACGGAGCTGGTTGGTTTCATAGTCATAGGCTGCAGCTGCCAGATAAGCGTAGCGAGTCGACAGATCAAAGGTTGAACGGTATTTCTGAATCGCTTCATTCCGGAAAATCATAAAACCCAGATCCTGATAGCGGTAACTCTGGATTTCGGCCGCAGTCTGCTTCCGGTAGCTCTCCACTTCGTCCATCAGGCGTACCCCTTTGGCTACAGCCGCGTTGTAACTACCCAGCGCCGCCTGCATGGACTCTTGTTCGGCATACATGTCCAGAACCAGGGGTCGGATGCTGTTCACCTTGACCTGCAACTCTGCCACGAGATTCTGCACCTGAATCCGGGCATCATCGAC
>CAIUUR010000408.1 GCA_903902345.1 uncultured Geobacteraceae bacterium
ATACCATTATTCTGAACGCAGTTTTGTAGGGGCGCCCCTTGCGGGCGCCCTTGACTGCCGATTCAAGAACAGGATACCCGCAAGGGGTATCCCTACAATGAAAGGTGACAACTACATTAAGGCGGTAGTGTCTTTACCGCGAACCACCTTAGGCCTCGCTGTACCAGATCATCAGACAAAGAACGCCTTCATGATGAGCGCTAAAATGCCGCTGATTACGGCGCCAAGCAGCCATTTCATTACCACCAGTTGCATCTCCGGTTTCCGCATTTCCAGCTCAAGCCGATGAATGTCATCCTTGGTAGCCAAGGATGAACCCATCACTTCCGACATCGCTTCTTTCTGCGCGGTGGAGAAGGCTTCGGCCTGAACCTCCCAGATTCCGGAACCTTCCAGAGTCTTGATGTACTTATGCGTGTCAAACGTGATCGTAGCCATCCCGTTACCCCTCTTTACTGTCGGCTATTATAGCGAAAGCGGAGAGCGCTGCGACTAAAAAACAAGCAGTCACTAATACAACAAACACCGATCTTCTCAACTCAGGGGCACGGGGATCTCTTTCAGTATGCTTCGTAGCAGTTGCTCCTTATTGACCCCTTCCTGATGGGCGGCGACAATAAGCCGGTGCGCCCCCACCGGGATCGCCAACTCTTTCACATCCTCGGGAATGACATAGTCACGTCCCTCAAGATAGGCATTGGCACGAGCAGCTTCGGCCAGATTGATCCCGGCACGGGTGGAAAGCCCCGAGGTGATCTGTGGGTGACTCCGGGTCGCGGCCACGATCCCGAAGAGATAATCCGTCACCTTTTCCGAGAGGAAAACCTCCTCACGCACCACCCGCTGGGCCTCCAGCAGCGCCTCCACCGAGATGACGGGGGTCAGGTTTTTCAGCTGGTCCCGGATGCTCCCGCCGCGAATGATCCCCTTCTCGATCTCTTCGGGGGGGTAGCCGACACCGCTACAGACCAGAAACCGGTCCAACTGCGATTCGGGGAGGGGGTGAGTCCCCACCTGCTCCACCGGATTCTGGGTCGCCACCACGAGAAAGGGGGACGGCAGATCATAGGTGATCCCCTCTACGGTAACCCTCCGCTCCTCCATCGCCTCCAGCAGGGCACTCTGGGTCTTGGGCATGGCCCGATTGATCTCATCAACCAGGAGGAGGTTGTTGAAGAGCGGCCCGCGAATGAACACAAAGCGGTTTTCGTCCCGATTAAATATGGAGAGGCCGGTGATATCCGAGGGGAGGAGGTCGCTGGTGCACTGGATGCGCCCAAAGGGTAGTCCCACCACCCGTGACAGCGCCAACGCCAGAGTAGTCTTACCGAGACCGGGAATATCCTCCAGGAGGAGGTTTCCTCCGGCCAGGAGGGCGACGACGCAGAGGCGGATCGTCCTGGATTTCCCCTTCAGGCAACCGGAGAGGCTCTCCACGACCGCCAGGATTTCGGCACGCCGGGCAAGCGAGGTTCGAGGTTCAGAGTTCAAGGCGGAAAGTCCCGGGTTCTGGGTTCAAGGTTCAAGGTTCAAGGTTCAAGGTTCAAGGTTCAAGGTTCAAGGTTCAAGGTTCAAGGTTCAAGGTTCAAGGTTCAAGGTTACACCGATCAAAAACTTCGCCAAGCATGCATTCATTCATTATTTATTTCAATCAACATTCCTGACGCAGATCGAAGATATTGATATGTTCCATATGGGGATTCCACGATAACACGGCAAAGTTCATACTGGAATTCCCATGAACGTACCAATTGCAGCGACTCAGTAATAGTGCATCGATGAGGACCTCTTCTCCCAACCGTGGCTTGCTGAGTGCCGGATCTGTTCGGTAGTGAATGCCGCTACGGTCGTCCGCCCTGAAACAGTCATAGCTGAGAAGCCGGTTGCCGTAGACACGTCTCATCTCCCGCAAGGTCTTGTTGCAGTCAGTGGCAAGGTACACGTATTCCCAACCGGGACAGATAGTAACTGCCCTGACGAACTCTTCCACACTGGTTCCAATTCCTTCTTTTCCTTCAAAATCACCTTTGCGGATATGGACCCCGACCACAGTTCCGCGGGCCATCTGCCGGGCATAAAACGCGTCGACTTTCGCCATGATGCCGTGCTTCACCCGCACATATTTGGTCAACAGGGCATGATGCGTAGCGCGATCCTCGGGTGTGGGATAATCCTGCCTTCCATGTAACTTTGCCCAGCGAGAGGACGTATATCCGTAGCGGCTAAAGTTTTGAAGTACTTCGTTATCCTGCGCGGTAAACCCTGGGTTATCGTAGGCAATTCGTGGGTCACGGATCCAGATGCGTTCTCTTTCAAACGACTCGCCGGAAATCGGCTCGAAATAGTATTCCCAGGTATTGTGTGAGCCGTTCCACCCGGCATCATCCCAGTAAAGATTTCTCTCAATTCGCAAAGGCCATATCCCGATCACCGCATAGCGGGAACTGACGATAACGGGCCGGACTCCTCGTTGCTCCGCACCATGAAGAAGAAAGACAATCGCCCTCAGGTTGGCAAAAAATCCGCAATGCGCCCAAGGAATAATCGCCTCGTCTCGCTGCAACCGAACTTTCATGAACAACAGGGACCGGATGGCAACAAGAAGGAATGTCACCGGACGGTTCTCCAGCACGAAGCGCACAGAGTGCCGACTCACGGAGATAAACTCCCGAAGTGACTGAGGAGATAAACGGCGGCATCCGCCGGATTCAGTGGACATGGTTGACGAAAAGCCTGTATTCCGGATTAAGCAGTGAACCCTGCCGATTCCGCAAGAATAAATCTCGCCGCCGTCAGGAGCGAACCACCGCTGTAATCGAACAATTCGGGACGCGGTTCTGAATAGTTGTAATCAATAAAAATAGTCCGGCACCCGGCGCGACGTCCGGCTTCCATATCCCGCCAGCGATCTCCAACCATATAGCAACCGGACAGGTCGAGATTAAAATCAACCGCAGCCGTCAACAGCAGGCCGGGCTTCGGTTTACGGCAGGAGCAGAAATCCGCATCATCATGAAAACAGGTCCGCACGGAAGCCAGCGGAAGCGTTTTGAGCAAGTGACGGTTCATCTCTTCCACCGTGTGGCGCGCGGCTGTGCCCCGGGCGACGTCAGGCTGATTGGTGACAACTATCAACAAATATCCGGCGGCATGCAGCAGGGCTGCGGCTTCAGGGACGCCGGGGAGGAGTTCCAGTTCATCCGGAGATGCGGGGGGAACCGGTTTCCCCTCAACAATCCGGGATCGGTTGATAACACCGTCCCGATCGAGAAAGACCGCGTGCCTTTTCATTAAACCTCCGACTCCCACTTGGTCTGAGCGTTCTTCAGGGCGGGGTGAGAGACAAGAAAACCGAAGGACGAAAATAGTTTCATACCGCAATTCATCCGGGCCGGCTCGGGCTCAAGCCGTTGGAGAAACGGACGAATATTTCCCTCTTCACGGCATCCGTGCACCACCGATAATCAGAGCCGTTTCGCGTTGTTCGCAAATAGATAGAGGGGCATTCCCCTGCACGTACCCGCAAATATCAGACTATGGCCAACTTGCCTTGGGTTATGAATCAATTTTTCGTAGAAAACCTTGTTAGCGGCGAATTCGCCGGACTTGAGGAGCCAGTCGTCTATAACGACGACATCATGCTTTCCCGACATCACGAGATCCTTGAGTGACTCGCCTTTCAGTGTATTTGTTATTTGCCAGCCGTAAATCCGTATAAATATCAACAGTGGATCAGGATAGACACCCAGGACAGTATACCCTTCAGACCTGTAAGGCAAGAGCGTGCGGAGCTGTCTCACCGTAAATTTATCCTGCCCTTTATAATCATGCGGCAGGGCAAATACCGGCTTGCACATGACCATTGAGCCGGCCAATGATAGCGCCAGCAGACACCTTTGCGAGCATTGACATATTCTTGAGATCAGTATTGCCGGCGCCCAAAACAGTAAAGGGATTACCGCAACGTAGTATCGAAGGAAAGGAACGTGTATCATCATCGGAATTATTGTTGTCAAGGAAATGCAAAATAGTACCATGGCATCATCGGTTACGTCGAATTTACGGCGCCTGCGACAGGTAAGCACTTTTTCCATCAGCACAAAAAAATTGCTGCACAGGATAAACAGCATGAATGAATATTTTTCAATACGGTGTAGCCTGTTGAGTGTCTCAATGCTTACGTTACCGGCAAATCTGCCGGCAAGGACACTGTGCATTTCTGTCACTTCCAAAATATTTTTAGCATTATGAACAGAATTAAGAGCAATATATCTCATGGCTTCAACGGGGTTTGAGAGAACTGCCGTGATGAATGATGTCGTTCCGGTAAACTTTTCATCAAAAACAAATCGGTATTCGGTAAAAGGCTCAATATTCAATTTCGGATTTTCTCTTACCGCCAGAAATGCATATCCTTGCTGAAATCCGGATAGCACTGTTTTGTCAATGCGCCTGACGCCTTTGTAGACGCCATTATCATGGTTTAAAAACATGCAATAAAATAGCAGCATGAACGTCATAATTCCGCATGAGAACAGAGTTATTTTGACATACCTCTTGAAACCGGCGAGTTTGACCGGCGATGTTATCATCTTGTACATCGAAAAAAGAAAGAGAGGAACGACATATTCACTGCGCACGAGGATAGTCGCGATGATCACGGCAATGGCGAGATATTTTACGTTGGAATGGGGGGAAAGCCAGATGTACCCGGAAATACCTGCGAGTGCAAAGGCGAATAGTTGCATGTTCCCCTGCTGGACAAGGGGGGAGAGTTCCAGACTCATATTCCAGAACAAAGACATGATGAATGCGCCAGTTGCCGTCACTGAAGTGAGAGATGACAACAAACCATACAAGCCGATCACGGAAATGAGCGCTACTGATGTCCGGACAATATAATAGGCAGGAATAGGATCTTCAGTTATGTATCTGAAGATGCCGATATAAAAATCAGAGAACAGATTAGTCGACACGGTCCCTTGCCTGAAAAAATTGACCGCCCCCCTGATACGCTCTGCTTCATCTCCGAGAGGTATGTCTGCATTCCACACTCCCCGGTTTGTCATGGCAACAACAATAACAAGAAGTACTACATGGATACTTTTCAGACCCGTACGGGAATGGTCTCTCTCTGCCGAGAGTTCAGCTGTCATCGGGAATCCTTTGTCATGACGATACGCAATCTCCGGTCCGACGGTGCATCTGTCGGGGATCTCCTTCCTTTGATCAAGAATCTCAGCAATTCCGCCAGAGGGACGGTGCGGTTTGGTCCCGACGTCAGCGAGATCGTGCCGTCAGTCACCTTCGGCTCCATGAAACCGACGTTTTTACCACTGCCGAAATAGGTATTAATCGGTAAACCGGAGTAGTAGGGAATACCGGCGTAAGCAAGCTTGAGTTTGACATAGTGCCCGATAAAGGGGTCGTCGATATCAACCCTGACACAGGAACAGCGGCGCGCACCATCCAGGTCAAGTTTCCAGATCAGGTTATGCCTGACCTCAAGAGGATAGTTTTGGGAGTACCCGATGCCGTTTTCATCAAATGACGAATAGATCCTGGCGGCGCCGAACGAAAACGAGAGCACGAGAACAGCACCAGCCGCGAATCGGGAAATTCCGGGCAAGTGATGCGGTTCCGTTCCTCCGTACATACCGACGAGCGGGTAGATCAGGGCAAGGTAGCAGTAGGGAGAATAATAACTCAGGATTTTACCTGCCGTCCACCACTTCTGTCGCAACAGATACCAGCCGATAAAGACGATGCCGGACAGGATGAAGAGTTGCAGGTAGCGACGGGCGATGGCGTGCCGTGGCGGTCGTATCAGAAAGAAGACGAAATTACGGGTTAACACGACGGCAAAGATAATTGTCGTCAGCACCCAGGGATAATGAAGCAACCCCATCTGTTGCCGGGGAGTCACAAAATAAAAACCGAGCAACGAAACGACCGTGTTGAATGGCAGGTACCAATGGCTTTTGAAAGAAAACGTGGTGAGGATATCCGGGAAGGGGACGTTAATGCCGAAAACATATGAATCAAAATAGGTCCACCAGGGTAACGTCTTGCCGGCGCCAACCGTAAGCTGGCGTAGCACAAACAGAAAAGTCCCCCTGTAATCCGGCAGGGAACAGAGCAGGGGAATAAGCGGCAATGCGGCCACATACGTCACCACGTTCCACCTGATTTCCGGTAAAGCGCCGGGAATAAGTACACAAGCAACCAGGAGCACGGACCCGGCATGCGCCAGGCTGTTTTCCGGATAAAGCAACCACGCACCGGCGACAAGGACGCCTGCCACGAGATACGCCACGGACGAGGGGGGGGAATCCGGCGATTCATCAGCAGATTGGAACCAGGGTCTCAACAGAATGATCATCGCCGCATCACTGCCCAGCAGAAAAGCCAGCGACGCAAGTTGTGACCAGGCATTGATGTCAAAGATATACTGTCCCCAGAATCCGACGAGATAACCGAGAGGGAGGAGGGATAGTAGCCACGGCGCGGCTGATCGCTTTGCCTGCGAATCACCCAGCAGTCGGCAAAGGAGGTGCAGGGGGGAATAGGCGAATGCCAGCAGCGCGGAGGTGAAAAAGAAACCTCGTTGGAAGATATCACCGGAATTTTGCCCCAGGAGTTGGGCGAATAACAGCATGACCGAGGGGCGGGCATGAATGTTGGTCAGGGCAAACCGGTACAATTCGTTGGAGCGGAGAAAGGCGTCGGTGAAACCGGTGACTTCGTAAGACCTGAATTTCGAAAATCCGAAGGCTGCAGTCAGGTAGCTGAAATGATCCCAATAATTACCCCGGACGACAAAATACTGCTCTCCTCCGATGAGGGCCGGCAGAATCAGAATCAGGAAAACAACGAGCGTGGAGATGAGCTCGCGAAGAGGCAAACTTCCGCCATCATGAAACCGCATGAGCAGCAGATAGCCAAGGCAGCAGCAACAAACCGTCAGGAGAAGAATTCTGATATCGGAACTGCTCATCCCGAACGAAAAATAGAGCAGATTAATGGCAATCAGCGACAGGGAACACCCTGCAACCAGCGCCAGGGAATCATAGCCGCCATCGTTGCCCAGCAATTTCAGAACGGCGGCGCCAATGCCCCACACGACGACAATGAATGACAGTACGACCAATATGTCGAGAATCACTGTTCCTGACAAAAAATTCTCCCGTGCAACAATAGTTTTACGGTTTACCCACCAAAAATCTGATGAGCGGATGTACCGTCATCATCTTGAAAACTCTACTGATGAACCCGTCCTCCAGAGAGCGGGAGATGGTGTCGAAGTAATATATCCAATACCCCCTTGGCGGAAAATAGCGGTTTTCGGAGTACTTCATCATCAGGCGTCTGATTTCTGCAAGCCTTTGTGCGCCCCCGGTGGAGGTCTTGGTGTTCCGGTACTCTCTGCTGCAGGCCAAACAGAGGGGTAAATAGGCAGTTTTTGTGACTCTCGCCATTCGGATCCAGAGATCCCAATCCATGCACCAATTCAGGGCCGGATCGACGCCACCGACATTTTCAAGGGTGGCTCTTCTGAAAAAAACGGCGGGTTGAACGATGTAGTCCCAGATATGCACGAGGCTCCAGACATCAAAATCCCGGGTAAACTCGTATTTTTTCAGTCGATCCCCTTGATTGTCGATGATCCAGGCGTCACCGTAGACCATGCCGATATCAGGATTTTTGATAAAATGATCCACGATACGGTACACCGCGTCGGGTTCATACAGATCATCGGAATTGATCCACGCCAGGAGAGTGCCGTTCGCCATGCCGAAACCTTTTGTTATGGCGTCACTCTGCCCGGCGTCTTTTTCGGATAACCACGTGATGCAGGGATACCTTTCCGCATAACTTTTGATGATCTCCAGCGATCCGTCCGTGCTCCCGCCGTCGATGATGATATATTCCAGGGAGCAGTACGACTGCGTCACGACTGAGCGCAGGGTGCTTTCCAGGAATTCAACCTGGTTCAAGGTTGGCGTTACAATGGTAACCAGAGGCCTGCCGTTCATACTCATCCCGCATACCCGCCATGGTAAAAAATTCACCGCGTTGAGTCATAAACCTCTTTGAGCGCGTCACTGATTTCGCAAGGCATCAGGCCAGTCAGACAGAGAGGTTCCCGATACCGACAGCGCCAGAGGCATCCATAACAATCGATCTTTCGGTACAACCAGCGTTGCCGGCAGCTTCTACTCCACGGAGCAACCAGGCCAAAGTGCCCACCCCCCAGGACAGCAACCATCGGTTTGTCCAGCGCCGTGGCGATATGGGCCGGCGCCGATTCGGGAGCCAGAATCAAACGGGCCTTCGACAACAGCAGAACAAGTTCCGCTACGGTGGGAGGAAAACACCACGTCACCTCCGTCAGACCTGCGTTGGTAGCGGCCTGTCGCCAGGGAGCTCGGTCGACCCCGGGAGGGAGACAGAACTGTACCGGCATCGGTCTCACCGGAAGAAATTGCCGCAACGATTCCGCCAGAAGGTGGGGGGGATACTGGCGGATACGGTCATTGGCCGTCGGACAAACAACCAGTGACTCCCCCGTTACGGTGGTTCCAGCGTCCAGCTCAGGCATCACCTCCGCCAAGGTCACCTCTCCTCCCAGGAATGATTGGACAACACTCCGGTGTGCGTCCAGCTCCCGGCAAGAAACAACATCGGCGGATGGGTACGGAATCAGGACAGGGTGAGGCAACTGCACCGAAGGCGTACCAGAGAAAGCCGTTCCCACTGAAGCGTGGCATCGTTGCGGACGGAGCAGCCGCACCACCGCATTATCGTAGTCGGTACGATGATGACGGAGGCACACCACCTCATCCACGGAGAAACCATGAAACTGCGCGTACTGTTTCCACAATAACAACACGAAATCAGGCCAGAGCCGCTCGCATTCCACAGGGAGTGAAATTAAGTCAACGTCGGGAAACTCGTCCCGATACAAGGATTCCGCCACGGTGGAGACGACCAACAGCGTCCGGTCATTCCCGGTGTTTTCCAGCACCCGGCGCACGGCGCCCAGCGCCAGCACGCCATCCCCCAGACGGTCGAGTTTGACGACGGCCAGGCGATACTCTCCTCGCCGCGAGGTCGAAACCACTCCCCGGAGGTAGAACAGAACCAGGATAAGTCGGTATTTCCAGGAGCGGATCATACTGCTCATGAGCGCGCCTTGGCAAGCCATTCTTCCACCGATTTCGCCGCCATCTCCGCCAGGACTCTCAACCTCTCACGAGGCGCCGGCGTGCAGGCAGCCACCCCGGACACAATTCCCCCGATGTCGTGCAGGGAGCTAACAGCAGGCAAACCAACCTGTTGAGCCAATCCTGTCATTTTTCCACTTCTGGCAATGATCATCACCCTGGACCCGCTCCACGCCGCCAGAAGCGCCCCATGGTAACGACTGCTGATGACCGTTCCCGGCATCTCCGTCGGAACAATTGTCGCACCGTCCTGTCCCAGTTCAACAACCCGCAACGTACTGCGCACGGAATCCGGCAACCGGTCCCACCAATACCGCTCCATACCAGGCAACAATCTTCGATCCTGCACGAGCCAGAAGAGTTCCTCCCCAGGCAACGCCTCCAACAGCGCGGGGAGCAGATCCGGGACCGACTCGGTCAGGTTCTCAAAATTCAGCAGGTAGCCGATCCCCCGGGACTCAGGCGTAACCTCGCGCTCCGGACACTGTTCCACAAAAAGAATGTTAGCCAGGTCTGCGGCGGATGTCGTTCGTCCTTCGGCAACCCTTTCCAGCCATGATGCGGTCAATTCGTCACGCGCCCAGCAATGACGAACGGATTGGAACAGGCGGCGAAATCGCGGGCGATTCATCACGGCGGCATGCTCCACTCCGATGCCCAAAAAGTCCATGGGGAGGCCGATGGCGCGACACATAGACCATTCCTGTGCAAAATGCAGCTCAAAAAAGGGGCCGCTGTCACACTGAAACGGAGTCCCCCCCAGACCGAGCCAGCAGTCCGCTGATGCCATGGCGTTCCATCGAGCGGAAATCGTGTATTCCAACCACTGGATCCCGGGATAGCGCTGCCTGAGTCCTGCGTGGTTGCCGGGTACGCAGCAGGTAAAGTGCACCGGCCGGGCAAGGCGACGGATTTCTCGTAAAAAACCGGCAAGCATGAAGTCGTCTCCCTCGTTGCCGGCGCCCCAGAAATGGTGACCGATGTGCACACGCAACGCTTCCGACACTTCCCGGGAGGAACCAACATCCGGATGCACGGGAGAAAACCTTCGGAGTATTTTCCTGACGCAAATTCTCACCCGATCGGCTTGCGATTGAAAGGTAACGTGCAGAGAGGTACTGTTCATCAATATCGGCTCGTGATGAATCGTGACAGCCTCCGTTTCCAACGTTGGGGAAGCGGCAGGACCGCCTCATCCCACGACATCGGCAGGGAAGGAGAGTTCAGCAGTTTCGTTGGGCGCAGTTGTGCAACTAATTCATGGTGGTCAAGACGCTGAATGGCGCACTGTTCGTCGTTAATGCCATAACTGACAAGCCACTCTCCCGACTGATACAATGCTCCGCAGGGGTATACGACGTTGGAAACGGAATCATTGAGGCGTTCATAGAGAAAGCGGGAACCAAACGGGTTCTCAAGAGTCAATGGTCTGGGGCGGAAAACTTCCGGCACGAACGGTTCCTTTTCGGAAAATCCGAATAAACCAGGGACATAACAAATACCTCTGAAGGTCCGATAACGGGAATGACAAAACAGATATTGTCGTCCCTCAACGAGTACCGGTGGTGCTCCGCCCCTCATAACACCAAACCGGTTCGCGTAGGAAAGATCATCCCAGCAGTTGAGCTGAGTTTCCGAAAAGAGCATTTTACCCTTGCCAACGGTTGATAATGCCAGGATACGAAGTGGCGACAACGAGTAAACGGAATAAAGAGTGTCTTCTCCCTGAAATAATCCCCAGTTTTTTTCGATAGGCTCTTGTCCGTCAGCCTTGATAAGCTCCCAGGATGTCCCAATCGGCACAAGCTTATCACCATCCAGAACCTGAACAAATTGATGGTTTTGAGGGCGATGAACACCGGAATTCCAATGAATCATCAGCAGATTACCCCAGGCGAACAAGCGGGGATCGGCAAACCAGGTTAGAGCCTGCTCCGAGTACGCGTACTCTTCGGGGAGGGACAGAAGGTCACTAAGCGGAATCGTTGATCCGGGCACGACAGCGAGATTCCCGTCAAGACGGCACAGGGCAATCCGGCGCAGGCCATCAGGAAAAATCAGGCGATATGCCAGAAGATATCCGGGCGGTGAAGCCAAAATGGCCGGATTGAAGGCCCGGACCGGCCCACTACCCTCCAGATGCCGCCACTGCACCGGAATCAAGTGGGAAGTAATCAGTACCAGGCTCTTGGGCTCCGGATGAAAGTTCAACGGCTACCACCTAACGTGAAGGGTTCATTGCGAGAAGATACCGGAGTTGAGTTTCACCGAACTTTTGCTTGTTGTCTTTTGAAAAGCAGATCTTCGCGTTCCTGAGGATGACGAACGGTTGGTTTATTTTTTGTCGCAAATCAGCTAAGTTCCAAGTCCTGGAAATCAGGGAGAAATAGTTTAGCACAGAGCAGAGCGGGAATACCCGATTTTTTTTCGTTCCGACACGAGGTAGAAACCGAGCCATCATCCCCTGCAACGTAGACCGTGGAACCCTGTTTTTTGAATCTTGAACCTTGAACCTTGAACCTTGAACTGTTATGATGCCGTTATTTCGGATACCCCAATCCCCGAGGCTCATCAATGAAATATATCAGCACCCGTGGCGGCATCACCCCCATACGTTTCAAGGACGCGGTCATGATGGGTCTTGCCACCGACGGCGGGCTCCTCCTCCCCCAGTGTATCCCCACGGTGGACGAGGTCACCCTGGCCCGCTGGCGCGCTCTCCCCTACCGGGATCTGGCCTTTGAGATCATCTCCCTCTTTGCCGACGACGTCCCGCCGGATGAGCTGAAGCTGATCATCAACCGCTCCTACGACAGCTTTACCCACCCGGAGATCACCCCGCTGGTGACAAAAGATGGAGTCCATATCCTGGAACTGTTCCACGGCCCCACCCTGGCCTTCAAGGATGTGGCGCTCCAGTTTCTGGGTAATCTCTTCGAGTATCTTCTCAAGGAACGAGGAGAGAAGATGAACATCGTCGGCGCCACCTCCGGCGATACGGGGAGCGCCGCCATTCACGGGGTCCGGGGAAAAGAAAATATCAGTATCTTTATCCTCCACCCCCACCTGAAGACCTCGCCGGTTCAGGCTCTTCAGATGACCACGGTGACCGACTGCAACGTACACAACATCGCAGTAAAGGGAACTTTTGACGACTGCCAGAACATGGTGAAGGGGTTCTTCGGCGATCTGGAATTCAAGGAGAACTACTCCCTTGGCGCGGTGAACTCCATCAACTGGGCGCGGGTCCTGGCCCAGGTGGTCTATTACTTTTATGCCACCTTCCGAGTTACGGAAGATCCTGCCAAAAAGGTAATTTTCTCCGTCCCCACCGGGAACTTCGGCGACATCTTCGCCGGCTACATCGCCAAACGGATGGGGCTCAACATCGACAAACTCCTCCTGGCGACCAACGAGAACAACATCCTCACCCGCTTCATCAACGACGGCGATTACTCTCTGGGGACGGTGGTCCCCACAGTCTCCCCCTCCATGGATATCCAGGTGGCCTCCAACTTCGAGCGGTACCTCTACTATCTCTTCGATGAAAATCCCGACGCCGTCCGCCGGGGCCTGGAATCATTCGCGGTGAACGGCCGAATGAACTTCAGTCTGGAGCAGCGCCGCCGGGTAGGGGAACTCTTCCTCTCCCGATCGGTGAACCAGGAAGGTACGTTACAGACCATCGCCGCTTTCCACGGGGAGACCGGCTACCTGCTGGACCCGCACACCGCCGTGGGGGTCCGGGCCGCCCAGGATTTCACCTCGTGGGGGGTTCCCCTGATCTGCCTGGCCACCGCCCATCCTGCCAAATTCGACGCCGCGGTGGTGAAGGCAACCGGCGTCCAACCGGAGCGTCCGGCAGTCCTGGACGGCATCGAGGGTCTCCCCACCCGCTGCGAGCTCATGGAGAACGATCCGGCGGCGATCAGGGCGTTTATAGAAGAAAAAGCCATATGAGTCCGCCCCTGGACTGGAGCACCATCGACACCGTCCTCCTGGACATGGACGGGACGCTTCTGGACCGCCATTTCGACGACCATTTCTGGATGGAACATGTACCCCAAACCTGGGGGAGAAAGAACCGGGTCCCCCTGGAGGAGGCCAAGGAGCTGCTCTACGCCCAGTTCCGCTCCCAGGAACGTACCCTCAACTGGACCGACCTGGACTACTGGTCAGACCGGCTGGGGCTGGACATCCCGCTCCTGAAGCTGGAGGTGGAACACCTCATCGCCGTCCATCCCGGCGTCATCGAATTCCTCACCTTCCTTCGCCACCATGGTAAGAACATCCGGCTCGTCACCAACGCCCACGGCAAGACCCTTGACCTGAAAATGAAAAAGACCCGGCTGGGTCCTCTCTTTGACGGAATTATTTCGGCTCACGACCTGGGGCTCCCCAAGGAGGATCTCGGCTTCTGGGAGAAACTCCGGGAAAAGGTCCCCTATGATCCGGCCCGCACCCTCCTGGGTGAGGACAGCGAAACCAATTTGGGAACCGCTGCCGCCTACGGCATCGCCCACCTCATCTACGTTAGCCGCTACAGTTCCGTCATCCCCCCCATCCCCTCGACAGCATACCGATCCATTCACTACTTCACGGAACTGATCCCCGCCTGACGCAGGGACGAAGCAACTATTCTGCTCCTACAGCCCGGTCATCATAACTCCCCCTGGCCCCCTCTTGTCTCAAGAGGGGGAATGTCCACATTACCGGTCGCTGATAACGGTAAACCGGTCGTCCAAAAGATCAAGGAGGAGCGGACGCACCTCCTTCCAGAGGAGCCCCCCACCACCGCAGCCGGGACGGGGAACGATGACATGATCCCACCCTTCACGGTCGGCCAGAGCCCGAAGCTCTTCAGCCGAACGCCGGATGAGGCGGAGGTCGGGATTGCTCCAGGGACTCTCCTCCACGGGAAAGCTGACAAGCCCATCCCCCAGCAGGTGGACATGATTCCCACCCGCAACCAGCAGGGCGCCCAGGCGTGACCGGAGGCCCGGAAAACGCTCCTGGCACTGGCGGGCGCAGCCGCGGCCGAAAACGGCCTCCCCTTTTCCGGTCAGATGGCCGTTGGTGGTAATGCAGATGGTTGCCCTCCCCTGGAATTCCCAGAGGTCACCGACCAGCTCCCTCATTCCTCTCTCCTACTATTTTTCCTCAGCAGCTCTCTTCTTCGATCTGCTCCAGCAACGCCATCGCCGGCCCATCATCATGAGACTCAAACAGCTCCCTGAGATTATTGATATAGGCGTGAATCAGAAACAACTCGTCCAGGCAGCGTCCGCTGTTCTCGTCCGGCTGCCCCACACGGGCTAACTTCTCCTTGAACTGCTCCCAGAAGCGGTTGCTCTTCGCCGGATCGTTGATGTGCCGCAGCACCATCGCCACCAGTTCCCGCGAATTGCTCTCCCCTTCGATTCCCCTAAACGACACGTAGCGATCCGGCTTCTCTTCCTGCACCATCTTCTCCTCCATTCCTTTGCTCCGTTACTCCTACGATTCAACCCCATCCACCCTGAGGGCGAAGGTTAGCTCGCATCCCGCCAGGGGGTGGTTACCATCCAGGGTCACCTCGGTTTCGCCCACGGCGACCACCAGCATCTTCCTGGAGGCCCCCCCGGAGAATTCAATGCTTAATTTTTGACCAACAGCGATATCTTTACCGGCAGGAAAAGACGCCCGATTCACCGAGATGATATTCTCCTGCTGGCGGGGACCATAAGCATCCTCGGCGGCAAGTACGATATTTTTAATCTCTTTGACATGCATCCCCATGATGGCCTTTTCAAGAGCCGGAAACAGCTCCCCGGCCCCCAGGGTAATGGTCAGGGGACCACCCTCGTCAGTACTGTGAAAAATTTTGCCGTTATCCAAGGTTCCTACGTAGCTGATGGTAACGGTGCTGCCGCTCTTCACTACACCCATCTGCCCCCCCCTTCATTCAAGTATGATTACAGACTGTTGGACAGTCACAGGCCCCGCAGGTACAGATCCTCCGGCCGCAACCGGCGCAACCGGGGTTAAGAGGGTCGCGCCCGTCAACGGTGTTGCCGCAGACGTCGCAGTCATAGCGGAAGAAAGCAAAACCGCAGTCCCGGCAGATGAATTGATACCGGACTCCTCCCTTGGGAACGACATGAATGGAGCCGCAGATCAGGCAAATTGATCCCATCTCCGGTGAGTTTCGGATACCATCGCGCTCCTTGCGATAGTGGGCGAACAGCTGCCTGACCCTCTCCCTACCCCCTATCTCCTCCGCAGTCATGTCTCACCTCCCGGATCTTCCTACGACTGTTGCAAATTCGTTGCCAGCGACAGTTTTCCTCATGGACAATAATGACGGTGTTCTGTCCGAATTATAAGAATGGACATCTATATTATATTATGTTAAAAGACATTTCATAATTAATATTACATTTTTATTTTAATTATATCGACACAACATCAAGCAGCCCTTTAATTATACCGACATCACCTAGTAGTGAAACGGCGGGAAGGTACAACCTGTTACTACATGAGGGATATATGGCAGATACCACGTCGGAGTTCAGACACCGATTATCCGGAGAGTGGACCATCTCCGAAATCGATTCTCAGTTTGAGTCACTGAACGGCATATTGCAGCAGCTCTCATCCTCTCAGCAGAATATTCTGCACGTGGACTGCAGCACTATCGGCAGCATGGACATGAGCGGGCTGCAACTCCTCTACGTCTGGATGGAATGCGCCAAGATGCAAGGGATCGGCGTACGACTGGTCAATCAACCGCACGGTATGCGCCAGACCATCCGAAAATTGGGATTTGAGCATTGCTTTCCGGTAAGCTCACCGGATGCTACAGGAGCCCCTGGCCAGTTGAACTCCGACGGCCCGCCCCCGGAGGCCCCCAATGGATGTTGATCTCAGCCAATTTTACCAACTATTCTTTGAGGAGAGTGCCGAGCATCTGGCCGAGATGGAGCGGATATTATTGGCCATCGATCCCGCAGATCCGGACAAGGAAGATCTGAATGCAGTATTTCGCTCGGCCCACTCCATCAAGGGGGGAGCCGGGACGTTCGGATTTCCGGACATGACCGTGGTAACCCACACGCTGGAAACACTGCTGGACCAGATCAGACGTGGCGAAAGAGCCCTCACCGGCGAAATGGTGAATCTGTTCCTGCAAGGGGGTGATGCCATCAGTATGCAACTGGCCGGCCATCGTGACGGCCTCCAGGTGGACCGACAGTTTATACGGGGAATCTGCGAGAAACTCGAGGCAATCTCCGGCAACCCGCTTGTCTCCGATCAGGAGCAATCCTCGGACGACTCCCTCTCGGCAGAGCAAAACGGGGGAAACACGTTCTCTCCATCGACCTATCGCATCATTTTTACCCCTCCGCCCAATCTTTACACCCGCATGGTCCGGATGGAACCGGTCTTTGATGAGCTGGCAACAGTGGGGAAGCTCATCCTGACGGGGAACATCACTCCGCAGGGTGAATTCTCCGTTTATGACCCGACTCGCTGCCGGGCAATCTGGGAGATGACCCTGACAACGGACCGAACTCCCAACGAAATCGCCGATGTATTTATGTTCGTGGCGGACGAGGAGGAAATCAGCATCGAACAGCTCCCGCCGGGGTCCTTGAACGGAGGGAACGAAGCTACCGCGGCTGGTGGCACAATCAAGGGAGGTCGCAGTTTCGACAACAACGAGATCACCCCCGGCGGCTACGGCCGAAGGGGCAGCGATACTGCCGAAGCATCCTCCATCCGCGTCGGAGTGGTCAAAGTTGATCAGCTGATCAACCAAATGGGGGAACTGGTCATAACCCAGGCCATGCTGGCCCAGAGCGCCAGGCAGCTCGATCAGGTGCAGTTCGAAAACCTCCATCGCGCCCTCTCCCATCTGGAGAGGAATACCCGCGACCTGCAGGAAAGCGTCATGTCCATGCGGATGGTTCCCATCAGCTTCATCTTCAGCCGTTTCCAGCGGTTGGTGCACGACCTGGCAAACTCGCTGGGGAAAGTGGTCGAGCTGAAACTGGTGGGAGAATCGACGGAACTGGACAAGGGACTGATCGAAAAACTGGCCGACCCGCTGACGCACCTGGTGCGCAATTGCGTGGATCACGGGCTCGAGTCCCCCGAGACACGGATTACCGCCGGCAAGAGTCCCGGCGGCGCCATCACCCTCAAAGCCTCGCAGCAGGGGGGGCGGGTTCTGGTGGAGGTGAGCGACGACGGCGCCGGGCTGAATCGAGTAAGAATCCTCGCCAAGGCCGCCCGAAACGGCCTCACCGTATCCGACGCCATGAGTGACGAAGAGGTCTGGCGGTTGATTTTTTCCCCGGGCTTTTCCACCGCAGACCAGGTCACCGATATCTCCGGTCGAGGGGTGGGAATGGACGTGGTGCAGAAAAACGTCACCGCCATGGGAGGACGCGTAACTCTTGCTTCCACTCAGGGGAAAGGAAGCCGGGTGCTGATCTCGCTGCCGCTGACGTTGGCCATACTGGACGGACTCGCGGTACGGGTTGGCAGCGAGACGTTCATCGTACCGCTCAATTCCGTCATAGAGTCGCTGCAACCGCTGTCGGAAGAACTGAATGAAGTTTCGCGTGGAGAGTGCACGGTATATGTCCGCGGAGAATACATCCCGTTGATCCATCTGGGAGATCTGTTCCGTATTGTCGGAGCGGTCCGACGCCCGGAAAATGCCATTGTCATGCTCATTGACGCCGAAGGTGAACAGCTGGCGTTGCTGGTGGACGAACTCTTGGGACAGCATCAGGTAGTGATAAAGAGTCTGGAGACAAACTACCGAAAAGTGGCCGGCGCTGCGGGGGCGACAATACTGGGCGACGGCCGGGTCGCCCTGATTCTGGATGCAGTGGAGATCGTCCGTCTCTGGCGGAAGGAACCACCCCATGAGCAGACCAGCCCCAAAAATGGAGGATAACATGAGAAGAAATGAACGGACGATTTTGAAAAGCGAAGGAGGGGGGCAAGAGTACCTCACCTTCACCCTGGGTAAAGAGGAGTACGCCATGGACATCCTCAAGGTACAGGAAATCCGCGGCTATGATTCGGTTACCCACATCGCCAACTCCCCCAACTACATGAAGGGGGTCATCAACCTGCGCGGGGTTATCGTGCCGATTATTGACCTGCGGATCAAGTTCAATCTGGAGCAGGTGGCCTACGACGAGTTCACCGTGGTCATCATCATCAATATCCTCGACCGGATCATCGGCATGGTCGTGGACGGGGTTTCAGATGTGGTCACGTTGCCACCGGAACAGATCAAGCCGGCGCCGGAGTTCGGTTCAAGCACCCATGCCGACTATATAACCGGAATCGGCACGGTGAACAGGCAGATGCTGATCCTGGTGGACATCGACCACCTCATCGGCAGCGAGGAGATGCAGTTAGTGGAAATGGCAGACGTTAAACTGGACCTGGCGGCATGAGCCCATAATAAAAACTAACCCATAAGGAGGAATACCGTATGAACTGGTACAACAATCTCGACCTCAAGAAGAAGCTCCTCAGCGGCTTTATCCTGGTAGCGCTCATCGCAGGGGCTGTCGGCACGGTGGGCATTTTGAAAATCAGGCAACTGGATAACGCCGATACGGAGCTCGCTGAACAGGACACCATACCACTGGGCCGTTTATCCGTTATCGTTAATTGTTTCCAGAGGATTCGGGTCAATAATCTTTATGCGCTGCTGTATGCAGGAAACCCCGAAAAAGTGCAGAATAGCCGGGCTACCATTGCTGAGTATCATAATGAAATCATGCAAGAACTGACACTCTACGAAAAGGAGAGACAGGACGCAGACGACAGGAAGTTGACGGCGGAACTGAAGAGCGGGCTGGGCACCTATGACCAGGTGACAAAAAAAGTGCTCAATCTGGCGGAAGAAGGAAAACAGCAGGAAGCCATGAAATTGGTGGAGACGGAAGGCGCCACCATTGCAACTAAGATTGGCACACTCATAAAAGAAGCAATTACCATGAAGCAGATGGAAGCCACGGTGAAATCCAGTTCAAACACCGCGCTGGCTGACGGCGCAGTAAAGTTCATGGTCATCCTGGCGGCTGGCGCCATGCTCCTGGCCATTGGATTGGGGCTCTTCATCAGCAGGATCATCATGCTCCAGTTGGGCGCCGATCCCAAGAAGGTCGGAGAGATCGCCAACCTGGTCGCGGCAGGCGACCTTTCCCGGGATATCCCCCTGAAAGATGGCGACAGCAGCAGCGTCATGGCCTCCATGAAGACAATGGTCGGCAGCATCACGTCACTGGTGACCGACGCCAACCTCCTTTCCCAGGCCGCCATCGCCGGCAAACTGGCCACGAGAGCTGACGCCGCCAAACACCAGGGAGATTATAAGAAAATTATCATGGGGGTAAACGGCACCCTGGACGCCGTCATCGGACCCTTGAACGTGACCGCCGAGTACGTAGACCGGATCTCCAAGGGGGATATCCCTCCCAGGATCACCGACAGCTACAACGGAGACTTCAACGAGGTCAAGCTCAACCTCAACAACTGCATCGACAATATCAACGCTCTGGTGACCGACGCCAACCTCCTTGCCCAGGCCGCCATGGCCGGCAAGCTGGCCACCAGAGCCGATGCCGCCAAACATCAGGGAGATTTCCAGAAGATCGTCGAGGGGGTCAACGGTACCCTGGACGCTGTCATCGGCCCCTTGAACGTAACCGCCGAGTACGTAGACCGGATCTCCAAGGGGGATATCCCTCCCAGGATCACCGACAGCTACAACGGAGACTTCAACGAGGTCAAGCTCAA
>CAIUUR010000409.1 GCA_903902345.1 uncultured Geobacteraceae bacterium
AGCAGGCAGGCGCCCAGTCCGACCATGAGCTCCGTGGTTGACTTGAGTTCCCTGGCGCTTCGGGTATCATTCAGCGCCAGGAGAATGTAGCCGTTTTGCAGTGTGTCATTGGCGGTCAATTCAATCTTTGATGCGAGGTACTGCAGTTTGTTGTTGCGGATAAGGACGACATCACCTTTGTTGGCGGGGGGGCGAAGCGACAGATCCTTCAGCGGTTGTGCCAGGTTTATCGACTCGTATCCCTTGGCCGTCTTCTGGGTCGTAACCGAATAATCCCCCTTGGCGCCCTGGATAACGACCGCAGCCACACTGACGTCCGCGTCACTGGCGAGCAGCTGTTTCAGCACTTTTTCGGTCTCTTCGCCGATATTGTACTGTACCGATGCCTTGAGGGTCTCTCCGGTGATGATGGCGAGACTGGAACCCTTCTCCTGGAGACTCTTCGTGCTGGTGGAGCTGAGGGACGTGACGGATATGGAGACAAAGAGTGCGGTGAACGCCAGAGAGATGACAGTGATGCTGAAGATTATCTTCGTCCGGATTTTCAGATTGCCCCAGAGCCGCATGGCGTTACCCCTTACCTGTAGTGATCCTGATTACTTGCCGTAGATTCCGCAACCGATGACCATGCCGTTTACGAGCTCCACAAAGGACATCTTATCCTCGATCTTGTTCTTGTCGGCGGGATTGTATTCTTTGTAATGAATCCAGCCGCTGCCGCTCTTATGGACGAGTTCGGTCCAATCGCGGATCCAGTATTTTCCGTCGGGGTCCTTGTCGTTCCACCGATTCCTGCCGGTGAGTTCAAGTCTGACGCCGTGAGCAAGCACGACCCCTTTTTCATCATAGACAAAGATGTAGAGTCCCTTCTTTGTTCCGTCCTGAAAATGGAATTTCCCCTGGGGGCTTCTTACTTCGCTGAAGAATTTATCCTTGCCGTTTTCCTTGGCGTAAGCGACTGCCTGTTTTACAAGGCTTTTGGCGTCTTCCTTGGTGGGGGCATCCGTTGCGGCGAAGGCGCAGCAGGAGGTGAATGCCAAGCATAATGCCAGTACGAGTGTTCTCATGATCGTCTCCTTAATGTGGTTGGTGATACTCTTCACGTTTCCGGGAAGAGCAGGGTGACGGGCCAAGTATCCCCCGTTCCTCCGGGGGAGGACGGGGGTGAGCAGGAAAGTGTTCAAAATCTGCGTCCGGACAGTGTTCAGCGACCATCCAGTTTACCCCCGCTTGGTCACTTTCCGTAGATGCCGCAGCCGATGATCATTCCTTCGAAGAGTTCCACAAAGGATGACTTGTCCGTGAGGTTCCGCTTGTCCGCGGGGTTGTACTGTTTGTAGGTGATCCAGCCACTCCCCTTTTTTTGAACGAGACTCGTCCACTCCCTGACCCAGTATTTACCGTCCGGGTCCTTATCGTTCCAGCGATTCCTGCCGATGATATCCAGCCGGTCCCCGTGAGCCAGGACAACTCCCTTTTCATCGTACACGAAGATGTAGAGCCCCTTCTTCGTCCCCGCCTTGAAATGGTAGAGTCCGTTGGGACTGTTAACTTCATTGAAAAATTTCTGTTTCCCGTTTTCCTTGGCATAGGCGACGGCGATCTTCACCATGGCCTTGGCGTCATCTTTCGTGGGTGGGTCCCCCGCCAGGGCGGTGCAAAATGAAAAAAGGATGATGCTTGCTGCCAGCAGGATACTCTTCATACAAATCTCCCTCCGTTGTTGTTTTATGTGGGTAACGTGCGTTAATTATCTGCACTATTTCCTGATTTTACATTGCTATTAGTTATAATTTTCAGGAAAGGATGTCCGTTCTCTGTGGACTTACTTGCGAAACTGAAACATTTTTTCGACACTAATCCCTTACCATTTTATGAGCAAAAAAGTCAACCTTATAACTTTTGAAGTGTAGGAGAAACGAACAATGTTGAGGGGATGATGGTTGGGCCGTGTATTGGTTTACTTTTTCATGGTAGGTGCAAAAGATGTTGTTTTTTAGTTGGTCGAGTCTGTTTGCGGGGTTTTAGCGATCAGGGGGGAGGAGGTCAGTGGAAAGGGGCTGAACCGTAAGCGCGGCCCTTGCCGGTTCGGTGGCTGACGGTGGGGGATGTTCATCCTGAGCGGTTCCCGCCCTCTATCCGGCGGCGGAAACCGGCCGGTCAGGTCACGGCGGATTATCGGGAGTTCCCGGGGGAATTCACCAGCGCATCGGCAAGTATCTGTACCAGCCTGGGGAGGTCGGGTTTGGTAATAATCCCGTCGGCGCCGATACTCTTCCATTTTCGGTTGTTGGCTTCACTGGCCAGGGAACTGAAGATAAAGACCGGAACTCCGGCCAGCCGGGGCTCTTTCTTGATCAGCGTGGTGAGGTGGAGTCCGTCCATCCGGGGCATCTCCACATCGGTAATGATGATGTCGATATCGAAGTTTCCCTCCTCCAGTTTGGCAAGAATATGTTCCCAGGCCTCTTCGCCGTTGATGGCCTCTTCCACGTGAAACCCAGAGCTCCGCAACAACGCGGAGATGGAGGAGCGGATAAAGCTGGAATCGTCCACGAGGAGAATCTTTCGATCTTCCACTCGGAGAGAGGGGG
>CAIUUR010000410.1 GCA_903902345.1 uncultured Geobacteraceae bacterium
CTCTCCGAAATAGAGTTCGAGAAAATTATCAAGATTTCCTTCCCAATCGATCCCGAATCGCTTGAATTCACTTTGAATGGAAGGCACATCCGCAACCAGTTTGAGTAATTGCAGAAAAATGCTCTTACCAGTAGCCTGAGGACCAACAAAAACCGTCAAGTCACCGAATGTGACATCGGCTTTTTTAATCTGACCGATATTACTAACCGTGATGCGTTTCGGTGTCATAGATTCTCCAACAGAATAATCTTCAAACTCTCGATACCACGATCATCCATGATTGCTCCTGATTAGCGACAATCTTCAGCTAAGCCTCTACCAATGATTGTCGTCGCCGAATTGTTCTATCGGGGACCTGGTTTGCTTAACCCATCACACCAGATTCCCGCTCAGAAGCGTTGCGGGAATGACAGGATGGGGAAGTTCGGAGCTATTCTACTCGGCTGAGATTACTGGCTGAAGATTATCGCCAATCAGGTCGCCTCATGTAAACTCTGTTGTTTTTCGCATATATCCCGTGAAGAGTCAAGGAACCTGCAAGAGTCGGTCTGCCGCGGTCAGCAGTTCCGACGATTCACCCATATTAAGGGGCGCATGCCATGCGCCCCTACACAAACAATTCTTTCCTTGTACCCTGAAAACAAAAAACCGACGTCGGAGAGCATTAACTGCTGCCCGTGACACCGGTTTTTGTGTTGTTTCTCTGCAGGGGTACCCCTTGCGGGGATCCTGTTCTTGAACGGTTAGTCATGGGCGCCCGCAAGGGGCGCCCCTACAAAACAAGGTTCAAAATAATTGTACGTATACTGTCGCGCATCACCTTGTTCCTCAATTCCGCACACGTTGTCCAAAGGGTGACATCCTCAACAACTCCTCCGACAGGCGGGTAATCTCGTTCATGAGATGCTTGTCCATCTTCTTCAGCCAGCGCCGGGGTATCCCCTCCTCCCCGTAGTAGGCCCCGGCCAGAGCGCCGATGATGGCGCCGGTGGTGTCGGCATCCCCTCCCTGATTCACCGTCCCCACGAGGCAACTCTCGAAATCCCTCCCCCGGAAGAAATAGTGGAAGACCGTCTGCATGGTGTCCACCACATACCCCGTTGCCAGACCATGGTAGGGATCAAACTTGAACTGGGGATGCTCCTGCAGGAGGGTTTCCAACTCCCGGTGGAGACGGCTCTTGGACGCTCCGGAAAAGGAGAGCTGCACGAGCCTCCCCAGCCAGATGCAGGCGGCGTCGGAAAGGGGGTGGTTGTGGGTGATCCGGGCCTGGGCCACGGCATACTTCCGGAGAAGTTCCTCATCTCCCACCGTCAGAATCGCCACGGGGAGAAGCCGCATGACCGCTCCGTTCCCCCCATCCCACGCGTTGTAGGGGGTCTCCAGCTGCCCCTTAAGCATGAAATCCCGGATACCGCGGCGACAGGTGTCACCCACATCCACCGGTTTCGACTTGATCCAACGGGCGAACTGCTGGGCAATGGCGGTGAGATCCCACCCTCCCGTGGAGACGACTCCCCGGGCAATACAGAGGGCCATCTCCGTGTCGTCGGTGACCTGTCCCGGCTTGAGACGGAGCCATCCCCCCCCGACGATCTC
>CAIUUR010000411.1 GCA_903902345.1 uncultured Geobacteraceae bacterium
GGAGCACGGACATCCTGTCCGTATTCAAGCGGCTGTAGCGCTTGAAAAGCCTTTGATGACATGACAATGATTCAAAGATGAAACCGCTCAAAACGCGGGCAGGATGCCCGCTCTCCCAGGAAAAGCTGATCGACGGATTTTCCTGGGGATATTTTTTGTGGCAAATCACCTTAGTTCTACTTTGTTACATTACGGTCATTGTCTCATCCCACAGGATTTTCACCCTCCCCAACCCTCCCCCGACAATCTGACAGAGTTCCTGCTGATTACGTTGTCTACCGGCATCTGCCGTTGATACGACGCAATCGGCCACCGCCCGCACGGATAAGTTACCGGGCATCACTCACCGCATGATGTCAGTTTAGATCGACAAATATTTTAGTCTGTGAAAGAATGTCATATAGAGACATTATCAGAACGATAGTTCCATCACCTCATTCCCCCGGATCACCATGGCCGTCAACAAATCCGCAAAGATGGAATCCCTCCTCAAGATACTTCGCCTGCTGAGCGGCAGTATCACACAGACCCCTGCCCAACTGGCCGAAGCACTGGAAGTCACCCAGCGAACCGTGTTCCGGTATATGACCGACCTGCAGGGAGCGGGGTATCCCATCTATTTTGACCGGCAGAAGAACACGTACCGTTTCATCGACGGCTACCGTCTGACGGACCACAGCGACAACAACGCACTGTTTCAGGCGATAACCCTGAAGAGTCGCATGACCGAGTCGCTCTCCGTGGGGATGGTCTCCTACGATGACGCCGGGCAGTGTATCATGGCCAATGACGCTGCCGAGAGACTTCTCGCCGTAGGACGAGAATCACTACTCCAGCAGAACTATAACGATATGGAATCGTGGCGGAAAAGCGGACTCATCGTCATGGCGCGGGAGGTCATGGCCACCGGTATCGAAGCCCAGGGTGAATTTCATCACATCACGAGCTTCGGCAAGGAGCTCTGGGGCTACTGCAATATGTCCCGTTTGACGCACCAGGGAAAGCATCATCTGGTGCTGGTGTTTCAGGATATCACGCAACTCAAGTGTACCGAACTTGAACTCCGCCGGACGCAGGAACTGATGCGGCAATTCCTGGAACACACTCCGGTCTGTACCTATATCAAGGATGAAGCGTCACGACCGGTCCTGCTCAGTAGAAACTTCGAACCACTCTTCGGTATGCCACTGGACCGGATTATCGGCAGGGAAATGGCGGAATTACTCCCCCCGGAAACCGCCCGGAGGGTCGTGGAGGAAGACAGGAAAGTGCTGGAGTCGGACCTGGTGTTTCAGGAAGATGATGTTATTGACGGCAGGCATTTCTCAACCACGAAATTCTCCATCCAAACGGAATCCGGCCGCTACACGGGAGGCTTCATCCTCGACATCACCCAGCGGAAAGAAAATGAACTGCGGGCTCGGGAGCTTGCCGATCAATTTCTGACTCTTGCCCAAGCGACCAATGATGCCGTCTGGATCGCCGATGATGGGGGGAAAATTCTCTTTGTCAACAACCGCGCGTGCGCTCTCTACGGATATACCGAGGAAGAGCTGCTGGAAAAAAAGGTTGCGGATTTCGAGGTGGAA
>CAIUUR010000412.1 GCA_903902345.1 uncultured Geobacteraceae bacterium
GGGGGAGCTTCACCGTGAAGGTCGTCCCGACACCCAAAAAGCTTTCCACCATGATCTCTCCGCCATGTTTTTTGATAATTTCATTGGATACACTTAAGCCCAAGCCGGTCCCCTTATCCACTTCCTTGGTGGTAAAGAAGGGGTCGAAAATCCGCATCCTGAGTTCCTCCGGAATACCACCACCGGTATCACTCACCGAGGCATAGACGAAGGCATCATCATGCCAGCACTTCATGACGATCTCACCCGGCGCAACCATGGCCTGACCGGCATTCACCAGAAGATTCAAAAACACCTGGTTCAGTTGACCGGGGTGGCAGAGAATCTCCGGTACAGGAGCATACTCTACCCGCATGGTGGCTACATGCTTCAATTCGTTATGGGCGATGGTGCGAGCACGTTCCGGACAGTCGTTAATCGCCATGAGTTGTTTTTCCTCGGTATCCATTCGAGAAAAGTTTTTCATCTCCAGGACTATATTCTTCACCTGCTCCGCTCCATCCAGCGATTCCGTGATCAGGTCGATCCCGTCCCGCAGGAGGTATTCCATATCCAGCTCTTCCGTGATCCGGGCGATAGCCTCCCGAGACGCGCAATGAGGCTGGTTGATACAGATCTCTCGCATAACCTTGTCCAGTCGGTTGATCTTTTCGAAGTACTCCCTGAGCATCCGGAGGTTGCTGGCGATGTACCCCATGGGATTATTGATCTCGTGGGCGACCCCGGCCGCCAGTAGCCCAAGAGTCGCCATTTTTTCGCTCTGCAGTATCGCCCGATCTCTCTCCCTGCTTCTCATAACCTCGGCAGATACCCGCGCGGCCAGATCTACGTTGAGTTCCTCAAGCTGCCGCTGGGAGTTGCGGCGCTCGTCGATCTCCACGTGGAGTTGTTCCGTCGCTTGTTTCAACGGGTTAACGATTGTCGTGATGATGGTGTTGACACCCGTTACCAGCTTTTTCCAGTTGCCGCTGAAGAGTTCGGCATCGGCCCGTTCATCCAGATTGTCGGCGTTGGCCGCTTGAATGACTCTGAAGGTTTCGGCCAGGAGATTGTTCATGATAGCGATACAGCCGTTGAGGTTGTTCTTGATCTCCAAAAAATCGCCGTGGTAAGGGTCGGTGATCATGGGGGGGATGGTCCCCTTGGCGATCCGTTCCACATACTCGGCGGCCACATTCAGTGGGCCGACGATAGCGTCCAGGGTTTCATTGATGCCGACCACGACCGTCCGAAACTCCCCCCGATGTCGGGTGGGGTTGGCGCGGGTGGTGAGCTCTCCCGCCGTTGCCGCCTGGGTGAGCATGTCGGTATCGCTGATGAGCCTCTTGATGGCGTCAATCATTCGTGCCATCGCCTCCTGCAGATGGCCGGCCTCGTCGTTAGCCGTGCTGTCGAGAATGACGCTGAAATCTCCGGCAGCAATCTTGTTAGCGGCGGTCACGCAAGCGTTAACCGGTACAGTGATGCCGTTGCTGATGATCCTGGTGATGAGGGCGAGGAGAAAGGCTGCTCCCAACAAAAGAGCCGGGACGGCTTTCAGGGCGAACTTGACGGTGTTGTTTGCATGTACACCGTGTTGTTCCACCGCCGAATCCTGAAACTTCCCCATTTCGGAGACGGCGGCGAGGTAGGCAGATTGCGCCTGGCGCAGTTTTCCTACAACCAGAGTCGTCGCCTTTTCCTTGGCGCCATTCCTGATCAGTTTCAGGACGACCAATTGTTCCGCCAAGTATTCGGCGCGCGTTGTTTCGATTTTTTTCAGGAGTTCCATCCCCTCACTGCTTGTCACGCGCTCTCTCAGAAGTTCCAACAGCTTGGTAATCTCCTCCCGGGATTTGGCAACCTGTTTGAGCTCCTCCTGCCTGAGAGCAGGATCGTTGGTGAGGAGCGCGGTGTCCATGGCAATGGTCACCAGAGAGACCTGATTTCGCATCTCGTCCAGCATCACGGTCTTGGGCCATTTGTCCTGCACCAAGGTTCCCACATCATTGTTAATGATGATTATTCCGAAGAGTGCGGATAGCCCCACGATGAAGAGCAGTAGCAGCATGGCGCCGGCGCCCAGACGGAGGCGCGTTTCAATCGTATAGTTCTTCAGCATAAAGCCCTCCGGGCTCTTCCTTTTGCGGACCGGTCGATTCGGCGCCGCTTAATTGCTTTATATCATGACCTGATCATCACTGCTCGATTGTTTCCGAGTCGTGGGTAAAATACGTGCATCCGTAACAAGTAACAACGTTCGCGGAAATATATCATAAAAAGGAACAGAGAGTCTGTCACTTTTCCCGTTTCATTGGATTCAAATAAATGTCGTCATGTTACTGCAAGGCAGGACAATCAGCAGCAAACAAAGTTTTACCCGTGTATTGAGAGAGCGTAACCGGAAGCTGTCAAGTATCATCTCAACGTATCTCCCGGAGAAATCACCCGGCTCGCCCGGCATATATGGCGTATCTGTTAAACACAACGGACTGCTCCGGCGGAAAACCCGCCCCCCTCCCCTCACGGCTTCAAATTTACACATAAATTAGGCTACTTGCACGCTTCACATCCCAGATAATTTCAGGCACGTTCGTTGCTCCATCAACTTCAGCAACTCATACGATCTAACAGGTCAACCTACCCAAAAGGAGAATGTAATGTCTGAAAAAAATGCAGTAGTAGGAATTTTCAACACCCATGACGAAGCGGAAACAAGCATTAAAGAACTTCAACAGGCGGGCTTTGACATGAAGAAGCTGTCCATCGTGGGTAAAGACTATCATACGGAAGAACATGTCGTCGGTTACTATAATGCCGGCGACCGTATGGCATTGTGGGGCAAACGGGGCGCCCTTTGGGGTGGATTTTGGGGTTTGTTGTTCGGATCCGCCCTGTTCGTCATTCCGGGAGTCGGTCCTCTGGTTGTGTTCGGTCCACTGGTGGGTTGGATTATAGGATCTCTGGAGGGTGCGGTGGTGATCGGTGGTTTGAGCGCCTTGGGAGCGGCATTGTTCAGTATCGGCATACCACGGGACAGTGTCATGGAGTATGAGTCAGCACTCAAATCCGACAATTTCCTCGTCATCGCCCACGGTACTGCGGGCCAGGCGGCTCAGGCCAAAAGCATTCTCGAAACGTCAGGCGCAGTTCAATCCGATATCCACCAGGGGATCCACGACAACAAACATCATGACAAAAAGTAGCAACATTACGAAATCAGATAATGGAGCGGTATATGGAGAAATGCATACTCATTCAGGACGCTGAGCAACTCTTCAGGGATGGCATGACCATCATGTATGGGGGGTTCATGGGGGTTGGAACTCCCCATGAGTTGGTGCAGGCACTGTTACACTGCGGTGCAAACAACCTCACGCTCATCGGAAACGACACCGCCTGTCCCGAAACGGGCGTCGGTCCGCTGATTGTCAATAAACGTGTGCAGAGAGTTATTGCCTCACACATCGGCACCAACCCGGAAACCGGTCGTCAGATGATTGCCGGGGAACTGGAGGTTGAATTGGTGCCCCAAGGGACGCTGGCGGAACGTATCCGCTGCGGCGGTGCCGGTTTGGGAGGAGTCCTGACGGAGACCGGGGTCGGCACCCTTGTCGCTGAGGGCAAAACCAGAC
>CAIUUR010000413.1 GCA_903902345.1 uncultured Geobacteraceae bacterium
AAGGATGGGGAGTTGCTCGGGGGACTCATCCTTAAAAACTCCCTTCGGGACGTCATGAAACAGGCCATACCGGATATTGTCAAGTCACTGGAGAAGAAGTAGATCGGGCGAGGGATTCTTTCGCACTCTGACCCCCGTCCCACAGGCGGGGGTTTTTTTATATCTGCATTGCAAGGAACAGTGTATGAACGGTTTTGACATCCGTACCGCCTTTCTCATCGTGAGCCTCCTCTACTTCGTCCTCCCCGCGACGGCCTGGATCGTGCTGTTGCGTCAGCGGTCCCGCGCCGTGTCGCACTGGTGCGGTGGAGGACTGCTGTACGGGGTGGGCGTCCTGTTCGTCGGCCTGCGCGGTACTGTTCCGGCATGGGTCTCTTATCCGTTGGCGAATCTGCTGATAGTTTCAGCTACCCTGATCTGCATCCAGGCACTACGCCTTGATGGCGCCACCCCTTGGCGAGCGTCCCGGATGGCGGCCACGGCCCTCCTCTTCGGCTTGATCTACGAGGGGATCAACCGGGGCTTGGGAGATGGCGTACTTCGCATCCAATTTGCGGTGCTGGTGGAGGGGTGTCTGTTTTTGGTTCTGACCGCCCAGGCATGGCGTATCGGGCGTGAACAGGGGAGTCCCAGCGCTTACGGGATTGCCGGTAGCAATCTGCTTCTGGCCGTTGCGTTGCTTCTTCGCGCCGGTGCGCTGGCGAGGGGATGGGGGTCAGCCGACCACCTTGTCACCAGTCCCGATCTGGTCCTGCTCACACTTGCCGGTGTGTTGGCGTCGGTTATGGGAAATATCGGTTATGTGGGGATGTTCCTGGAACGTTCAGTGCGCCGGCAAGTGGAGTCCATAGCGCGGGTAACGAACTCTGAGGCAAAATTCAGGGCCATGTTCGAGCAGTCACCACTGGGGGTAACCCTGGTGGATACCCTCACCGGGCGCCTGGTCATGGTCAATGAACGGTTTGCGGAGATCACGGGGCGTAATCGTGAGGAGTTGACGACCATCGGCTGGATGCGGATCAGTCACCCGGACGACTTGGGGAGGGTACAGGAGCAGCTGGACCGGCTGAGCGCCGGAGAGATTGCCGGCTTCCAGATGGATAAGCGGTATCTCCGTCCGGACGGTTCGGTCGTCTGGGCCCACCTCACGGTGGCTTCGGTGATGTTGGAGGCGGAAGGGAATCGTTGCTATCTGGGGCTGATTGAGGAAATAACCGAACGGCAGCAGCTGGAAGCTTCACTGCGCGCCAGCGAGGAGGAGTTCCGGCTGGCGTTCAATAACGCCAATACCGGGATGTGTATCGTGGACCTGCAGGGAAATCTCGTCCAGGTGAACGACAAGATGTGCGAGATTTTCGGCTATGGTCTGCGTGAACTGGAAAGCATGACCGTTAATGATCTGGCGTACCCCGAAGATAGGGCGCTGAGCCCGGAATTTATCCATGGCGCGATCCAGGGGGGAGAGGATAGCGTGACCTTCGAGAAGCGGTACCGCCATCGGAATGGACAGCTCATACATGGCTTTGTCGCGTCATCACTGGTGCGTGATTCCCAGGGGGAACCCCGTTATTTTATCTCCCAGGTGCAGGATATCACCCAGCGGAAGCAGGCGGAAGAACGGCTCCGGATCAGCGAAGAGCGGCATCGGCTCCTGGCCGACAATGCCAACGATAATCTCTGGACCATGGGGCTGGACCACCTCTTTACCTACATGAGTCCTTCCATAGAAAAGCTGCGTGGTTACACCCCGGCCGAGACCATGGCGCAATCCCTGGATGAGATCTTCGCTCCCGATTCCCTCACGTTCGCCCTGGAGTATCTTGCACGATTGGACGCCGGCGTACGGGACGGAGTTCCCGTGGAGATCTTCCGGAGAGAGCTGGAACTCCTGTGCAAGGACGGTTCCACCTACTGGATCGAGATGATCGCATCTCCCTTGCTGGATGCCGACGGCAGGATTGTGGAACTGGTGGGGGTGGGCCGGGACATCAACCGGCGGAAGCTGAACGAACATGAGCTTCAGGCCGCTCGCTATGCCGCCGAGAGCGCCAACCGGGCCAAGAGCGAATTCCTCGCCAACATGAGCCACGAAATTCGCACCCCCCTGAATGCTGTTCTGGGATTGGCGCAACTGCTGGAAATGGAGCCGCTCTCCACCGAACAGCTCGTTATGGTGCAGCGGATCAGCGGATCCGGTCGCTCCCTTCTGGGGATACTCAACGACGTGCTGGATTTCTCCAAGATTGAGGCCGGACAGTTACGGATCGAGAGTGCTCCCTTCTCGTTGCCCCCTCTTTTGGAGCAGCTTGACAACCTGCTGGGGGGTACCGCCGGCAGCAAGGGGATTGTCCTCCGGATGGAATCTTCAGGAGCCTTTTCGGGAGGGTTGCTGGGCGACACTCTCCGGTTGGAGCAAATTCTCCTCAATCTGGTGGGGAATGCCATCAAGTTCACGGAGCAGGGTGAGGTTCTGGTGGCGGTTCAACCGTTGGAGATTACCGACACCACTGCCCGGTTACGCTTCCAGGTACGCGATACCGGCGTGGGGATCGACCCGGAGGTTCTGTCGATCCTGTTTAACCCGTTTGTTCAGGCGGACGGGAGTATCACCCGGCGATTCGGCGGTACCGGGCTGGGACTTTCCATCTGCAAGCGGCTGGTGGAGCTCATGGGTGGAGTCATCGGGGTGGAGAGCCGGGAAGGAGCAGGGAGCACCTTCTGGTTCGAGCTCCCCTTTCTCCGGACGGCTGATGGTGTGGAGGCGCCGGTCAAACCTCCACGGAAAGCGGTTTCCGGCAGGATGCGGCTGGCGGGGCGGAAGGTGCTGGTGGTGGACGATAGTGAGATCAATCAGGTCGTGGTTGCGCGAGCGCTGGCGTTGGAGGGTGCACAGATCGAGTTGGCCTCCAACGGTCAGCAAGCCCTTGACCTTCTGGGGGATGATTCCCGGCGATTTGACGCAGTTCTCATGGATGTGCAGATGCCGGTGATGGACGGTCTCACCGCAACCCGCGCCCTGCGCAGCCGGATCGATTCGGCGGCGCTTCCGGTCATCGCCTTTACCGCAGGCGTGCTTCGTGAAGAGCGGCAGCGGGCGCAGGACGCCGGTGTCAATGATTTCCTTCCCAAACCGGTGGATCTGGAAGAGATGGTTGCGGTCCTCCTCCGCTGGAGTTCTCCCGCCGCAGAGAAGGAGCCGGTTTTTGTGACGGAAGGAGCTCCATCACCGGGGGGATGGACGGGGGAGGATTTTTCCTTGGCGGGATATCCCCCCGGCATCGACGTCGCCCGGGGAGTCGCCGCACTCCACGGAGACGAAAATTTTTACCGTAAACTGATC